>NZ_NWQG01000053.1:0-37003 GCF_002529485.1 Mesorhizobium sanjuanii | reverse complement strand
ATGCTCCAGAGAAGGCGCCATCGGCGAAGCTGCTGATCTCCCCCCTTGCGGGGGAGATGTCCGGCAGGACAGAGGGGGGTGTGAAGGAACGCAATCTCTCAATCCGCGTGGCGACAACCACATCCTGCCATTTGCGGCAATTGATGCTCCGCCGTCAATCGCTATCTATTTTCTGCACAACGGTTGCGTTCTGCCTCGCGTTGCCATCGACCGCGCAAAGGCGGACAATGCCTCATCACAAATCCAGGGAGAGAAACCATGATCGAATACGGTCATTTCATCGGCGGCAAGCGTGTCGCCGGGACCAGCGGCCGCAAGCAGGACGTCATGCAGCCGATGGACGGCTCGGTGCGCGGCACGGTGGCGCTGGCGTCGCAGGCGGAGTTGCGCGCGGCGGTGCAGAACGCCAAGGCGGCGCAGCCCGGCTGGGCGGCGACCAATCCGCAGCGGCGCGTACGCGTGCTGATGAAGTTCCTTGAACTGGTCGCCAGGGACTATGACGAACTGGCCGACATCCTTGCGCGCGAACACGGCAAGACCGTCGCCGACGCCAAGGGCGACATCCAGCGCGGCCTCGAAGTGGTCGAGGTCTGCATCGGCGCGCCGCATATGATGAAGGGCGAATTCACCGACGGCGCCGGCCCCGGCATCGACGTCTATTCGATGCGCCAGCCGCTCGGCGTCGTCGCCGGCATCACGCCGTTCAATTTCCCGGCGATGATCCCGCTGTGGAAGATCGCACCAGCGATCGCCTGCGGCAATGCCTTCATCCTGAAGCCTTCCGAGCGCGATCCGGGCGTGCCGATGCGCATTGCCGAACTATTCATAGAGGCCGGCCTGCCGGCGGGCATCCTCAATGTCGTCAACGGCGACAAGGACGTGGTCGACGCCATCCTCGACGATCCCGACGTCAAGGCCATCGGCTTTGTCGGCTCGACGCCGATCGCTCACTACATCTATTCGCGCGGCACCGCGTCGGGCAAGCGCGTGCAGTGCTTCGGCGGCGCCAAGAACCACATGATCATCATGCCCGATGCCGACATGGACCAGACCGTCGACGCGCTGATCGGCGCCGGCTACGGCTCGGCCGGCGAGCGCTGCATGGCGATCTCGGTGGCTGTCCCGGTCGGCAACGACACCGCCAACCGGCTGATGGAAAAGCTGATCCCGCGCGTCGAAAGCCTGAAGGTCGGTCCTTCGACCGATTCCTCGGCCGATTTCGGTCCGCTGGTGACGGCGCAGGCGCTGGAACGGGTCAAGGGTTATGTCGACACCGGCGTCAAGGAAGGCGCAAAATTGGTGGTAGACGGTCGCGGCTTCTCCATGCAGGGCTACGAGAAGGGCTACTACATGGGCGGCTGCCTGTTCGACAACGTGACATCAGACATGCGCATCTACAAAGAAGAGATCTTCGGGCCGGTGCTCTCGGTGGTGCGCGCGCCGACCTATGAGAACGCTATCAAGCTCGCCAACGACCATGAGATGGGCAATGGCGTCGCCATCTTCACCCGCGACGGCGATGCGGCGCGCGACTTCGCCTCAAGGGTCCAGGTCGGCATGGTCGGCGTCAACGTGCCGATCCCGGTGCCGATCGCCTACTACACTTTCGGCGGCTGGAAGGCGTCGTCCTTCGGCGACCTCAACCAGCACGGCCCGGACGCGTTCCGCTTCTATACCAAGACCAAGACGGTGACCTCGCGCTGGCCGTCCGGCGTCAAGGACGGTGCCGAATTCGTCATCCCGACGATGAATTAGCCGGACGATTCCTTGCTTGCGCGTCCTCGCCGCGAGGCGGCTGCGGGCGCGCGGGCAGGCATCAAGGACTGCGCGGAATTCGTCATCCCGACGATGAATTGAATTAGCGGGGAAACATACGAATACCGGGAAAGGCGAGCTCATCCCGCCTTTTCTTTTGGCCGTTCCGTCCGGTCAGACAGTCGGGATCGTCCCGCCGTCGATAACGTATTCGGCGCCATGGATTGCGGATGCACGGTCCGAAACGAGAAAGGCGACCAGTTCGGCAACCTCTTGCGGCCATGCCGGCCGGCCGATCGGAATGCCGCCGAGGGCCTTCATGATGTCCTGGCGGGCGGTTTCCTCATCCGAGCCGGAATGGTCCGCCAACCTTTTCACCATGGCCTCCGACGCCGTGGTATTGATCCAGCCCGGCGCCACCGTGTTCACCCGGATGCCTTTCGGACCGAGTTCCTTGGACAATGCCTTGCTGTAGGTCGAAAGCGCCGCCTTGGCCGCCGCATAGGCGGTCGTCGATTCGTGCAGCGGCAGCCGGCGTTGTATCGACGAGATGTGTACGATCGCCCCGGAGCCGCTTGCGATCATGCTGGGGACCAGCAGGCGATCGAGCCGCACCGCCGCCAGCAGGTTGAGGCCGAGTTCGTCCTGCCAGATTTCCTCGGTCAGCGCGGCAAAGCCTCCGCCCGGGCTCTTCGATCCGCCGACACTATGGACGATGATGTCGACGCCGCCGAAACGGTCCATGACGCCGGCCGCGACCTTTTCGGTGCCCGCCAGAGTGCTCACATCGGCCTGCACGAACAGCTTTGGCGATAGCGCTTCGGTTGCCGAGCGCGCTGTCGTGAGAACCAGCGCGCCAGCCGCCGAAAGCCGTTCGACGATGGCCTCGCCCGTGCCCTTGGTGCCGCCGGTGACGAGAACGCGCTTGCCGGCGAACTCCTGCTCGGCGCCCGGAAATTTCTGGCGAACGCTCATGCGCCGATCTCCAGCCGCGTGATCTGGTCATTGGCCAGCGTGAAGTTGTAGTGGAGCGTTGCAGGGCTGCCCGGGAAATTGCCCGAGACGATGCCGGCGACTCGCCATGCAGCGCCATTGACCGTCGCGTCGGCGACTTCAACTGTCACCTGGTATTTGGCTGTCGTTGCTTCCATCCAGCGGCGGATGGCGGCCGAACCCCGATGGGTCTCGCCCTCGTCCCGGACCACGGCGTCCGACGAGAAGGGGACGAGCATTCCGTCGATGTCGTGCTGGTTCTTGGCTGCAAAATAATCCGCCAGCGGCTGGGGAAGTTCTACGGTCATGGTTTCGTCTCCGGTTCCAGTTGCTGCCGTCGGCTCGAGGTCCGCGGCTTGTCCGGCGCCTAAAATGAGATATGCTGTGCAAATGACAAGAACCGACGAAAAAGTTAGGTACTTACCTGACGGTAAGGTTGAGGCGTTGACGCCCTCGTCGGCGGCTAGTGGCGTCGAGAATGTGCTGCGCATTCTCGAAGGCCGCTGGAAGCTGGTGATCCTGTTCCATCTCTTCGGTGGCAAGGTGCTGCGCTTTTCCGATCTCGAACGGGCGATCCCGGCGATTTCGCAGAAGATGCTGATCCAGCAGCTGAGGCAGATGGAGGCCGATGGGATTGTCCGTCGCATCGTGCATCACCAGGTGCCGCCGAAGGTCGAGTATTGTCTGACCGACTGGGGCCAGGCGTTGTGCCCGGCGCTCGACGCCTTGCTGAAATGGGCGGCGCAGAAGGAGCCGGCGGAAGGCTCGCTCGGGTCGTGAGCTAGCGCGTGGCGGCAGCTTCGGCATGGCCGCGCAGCAACGCCATCAGGCGCTTGGCGTCCTTGGCGGCCGTCTCCTCGTCGCCGGCGAGAATCGAGCGGATCAGCGCGACGTGATGCTCGGCTGATTCGGCGAGCCCGGTGTCGGCCTTGTAGCGGAACCAGAAGCGGCGGCTGTGGGTCTGCAAGGGTGCCGCCAGCCTGGCTGCGAAAGGGTTGTCGGCGGCCAGCGCCAATGCTTCGTCGAGCGCCTTGTCGGCTTGGAGGAAGGCCAGCACATTGCCTGAAATGACCGCCTTCTGCATGGCGAGCGCGGCGTCGTGAAACAGGTCGGCGGCCTCGCGAGTGACGAAGCGGGCGGCAGAGCGGGCCAGAACCACCTCGACGCCCCGCCGCGTATCGAGAACGCGCAGCCAGTCGCCGGGATGAAGGGGTGCGATGGCGATGCCGGCGCGCGGACGGACGTCGAGCAGCCCCTCCCAGGCCAGCCGCTGGATCGCCTCGCGCACCGGCGTGCGGCCAAGCCCGAGCCTGTCGATCAGCGCACCTTCGGTGACGAAGCTCGAAGGCGCCAGTTCGAGCGTGACGATCATGTGCTCAAGCACGCGGTAGGCCTTTAACGCCACCGGCTCGGAACGAGATATATCTTCCAACAGGGCCATCGTGCCTCCTGATATATTTTGCATATATCATAGCAGATTCCGTGTTGACAGAGGTTTTCCTAACAAATATACGACTGATATATCAGAAGGAGCAAGCGCTATGTGGGCCGGAGTTTTCCCCGCAGTTACGACCAAGTTCACCGAGGAGGACCATCTCGACCATGCCGAGATGGAGCGCTGCTTTGGGTTGCAGATGGAGGCCGGCTGTGACGGCATCATCGTCTGCGGCTCGCTCGGCGAAGGCCCGATGCTGTCGCATGACGAGAAGATCGAGGTGCTTAGGACCGCGCAGAAGATTGCCGGCAAGAAGCCGGTTCTGCTGACGGTCAACGAAGCCGGCACCCGCGAGGCCACAAGCATCGCGCGCCGCGCGGCGAAGGCTGGCGCCAACGGGCTCATGGTGGTCCCGAGCCCGATCTATCATACCAATCCGCAGGAGACCGTTGCCGCGCTGCGGGCCATCGCCGAGGCAGGCGACCTGCCCGTCATGATCTATTCCAACCGGCTTGCTTACCGCGTCGACGTCACCGTCGATCAGATGGAGGAGCTGGCCTCGGACAAGCGCTTCGTCGCCATCAAGGAGTCCTCCGACGACATCCGCCGCTCGACCGAGATCATCAACCGCTTCGGCGACCGCTACGACCTTTTCACCGGCGTCGACAATCTGGCGTTCGAGGCATTGTCGGTCGGCGCCATCGGCTGGGTGGCCGGCTTGGTCACCGCATTCCCCCGCGAGACCGTCGCCATCTACCAGCTGATGAAGCAGGGCCGCCGCGAGGAAGCGCTGAGCATCTACCGCTGGTTCCGGCCGCTGCTCGACCTCGACGTGTCGACCTATCTGGTGCAGAACATCAAGCTCGCTGAGGTTCTTGCCATCGACACCAACGACCGCGTGCGCATGCCGCGCCAGCCGCTGTCGGGCGAGCGCCGCAAGGCGGTCGAGAAGATCGTGAGGGATGCGCTGGCGGTAAGGCCGAAGCTACCGCAGTTCTGAGGAACGTCATATGCCGTCTCGGATCCATCTCAAGCGCGTCGAAAGCGATGGAGACTGGGCGGCATATCACCGTATTCGCAAGCGGGTTCTTTGGGAGGATCGGGGCTTGGGCGGCTACGACGAACGGCATCCCGACGACCGTCTTGCGGGCAATCACCCACTGCTCCTCCTGTACAATGGCGCGACGGTGGGGACTGCCAGGCTGGATGTTGTCGATCAGCGTCTCGGCGTGGTCAGGCTTGTCGCGATCGAATCCTGTCTGCAACGACGTGGCTTCGGTCGCACGCTCATGCAGGAAGTCGAGAGCTATGCCCGTGGCCTCGGTCTGGAACGGCTGGAAGTCAATGCAGCCAAGGATGCCGAAGGGTTCTATCAAAGGCTCGGCTGGGCGACCGTTCGGTCTGACCGGAAGAACCCGCTGATGACGAAAGCCCTCAAAGCTGGAAACATCGCGTCGTGACCGCGCCAAGCGAGATGCTGGACATCGCCATCGTCGGAGGCGGCATCATCGGTATTTGCGCCGCTGCCTACCTGGCCGAGGCGGGGCGAGATGTCACGATCTTCGATCGGACGGGGATCTGCGAGGAAACGAGTTCCGGCAATGCCGCGGCCTTTGCCTTCTCCGATGTCTTGCCGCTGGCCCACAAGGGCATGATCAGGCAATTGCCGAAATGGCTTGCCGACCCGCTCGGTCCGCTCAGCATACCGCCGGCCTATCTGCCGAAGCTTTTGCCCTGGCTGATCCGGTTCTGGCGCGCCGGCGCACCGGAAAAATACGAGGCGAGCCTCGCTGCCCAGGCCAGCATGATGAAGCTCGCCGAAGCGGAATGGATGGGGCTGCTCGATCGTTCAGGCGCCCGACGGATGCTGCGCGAGGACGGCTCGCTCGAACTTTACGAGAGCGAGGCCGAGTTCAAGGCGTCGCTGCCGGACTGGGCGGCGCGCAAACGCTTCGACATCGGCTTCAGCCATGTCGAAGGCGATGCTCTCGCCGCCTTGCAGCCCGGCCTGTCGCCGCGCTTCGTCAAGGGCACGTTTGTGCCGGGGTGGAAGACGGTTGCCGATCCGAAGCTACTGGGCAAGGCGGTCTGGGCCTATGCCGAGACCAAAGGCGCGCGTTTCGAAAAAGCGCGAATCGACCATGTCGAAGCGAGCCAGCATGGCGCGACATTGACGCTGGCCGATGGCACCACCAGACAAGCAAGACATCTCGTCATTGCCGCCGGCGCATGGTCGCATCAGCTGGCGAGAGATCTCGGCGACCGCATCCCGCTGGAGACCGAGCGCGGCTACAACACGACGTTGCCGAACAGCGCCTTCGACGTGAAGCGGATGCTGATCTTCTCCGGGCATGGCTTCGTCATCACGCCGCTCGAAACGGGTCTGCGCGTCGGGGGCGCCGTCGAACTCGGCGGCATCAAGCGGCCGCCCAACTATAACAGGTCGAAGGCGCTGCTGCGCAAGGCGCAAAACTTCCTGCCGGGGCTCGATCCCTCGGGCGGCCGCGAATGGATGGGCTTCAGGCCGTCGCTGCCGGATTCGCTGCCGGTGATCGGTCGCGCCAGGCAGGGCGACAGTATCGTCTATGCCTTCGGGCACGGCCATCTCGGCCTGACCCAGGCGGCTGCCACCGCACGATTGATCCGCGACCTCGTTCTCGGGCAAAATACCGCGCTCGATCTTTCCGCCTTTTCTCCGAACCGTTTCCGATAAGGTCCAAACATGGCGCGCCATTCCTTCTTCTGCATCGACGGCCACACCTGCGGCAATCCGGTGCGGCTCGTCGCCGGCGGCGGACCACTGCTCGTGGGTTCGACGATGATGGAGCGGCGGACGCATTTCCTGGCCGAATATGACTGGATCCGCACCGGCCTGATGTTCGAGCCGCGCGGCCATGACGTGATGTCGGGCTCGATCCTCTATCCGCCGACCAGGCCGGATTGCGACATCGCCATCCTGTTCATCGAAACTTCGGGCTGCCTGCCGATGTGCGGCCATGGCACCATCGGCACGGTGACTTTTGCCATCGAGCACGGGCTGATCAAGCCGAAGACCCCCGGTGTGCTGAGGCTGGACACGCCGGCAGGTCTGGTCATCGCGGAGTACAGCCAAGTCGGCGAGTACGTCGAGGAAGTGCGCATCACCAATGTGCCGTCCTTTCTCCATGCCGAAGGGCTGACGGTCGAATGCCCGGGGCTGGGCGAGATCAGCGTCGACGTCGCTTATGGCGGCAATTTCTACGCCATCGTCGAGCCACAGAAGAATTATCGCGACATGGCCGACCATTCGGCGGGCGACCTGATCGCCTGGAGCCCGGTGGTGCGGCAACGGCTCAACGAGAAATATTCCTTCGTGCACCCGGAAAACCCCGGCATCAACCGGCTGTCGCATATGCTGTGGACGGGCAAGCCGACCAACAGCCAGGCGCATGCCCGCAACGCGGTCTTCTACGGCGACAAGGCGATCGATCGCTCGCCTTGCGGCACCGGCACCTCGGCGCGGATGGCGCAGCTTCACGCCAAGGGCAAGCTCAAGGTCGGCGACGACTTTGTCCATGAATCGATCATCGGCTCGCTGTTCAAGGGCAAGGTCGAGAAAGAGGTCCAGGTGGCGGCCAAGCCGGCGATCATTCCCTCGATCGGCGGCTGGGCGCGCATGACCGGATTGAACACCATCTTCATCGACGACCGAGACCCGTTCGCGCACGGATTCGTCGTCAAATAAGGAGAATCCTGACCCAAGGGGAAAGCAAGGACGCGTGAAAAGGATTGCACTCGCCAGCGCAACGATCCCTCTCATCAACTTATTTTGACGGCGATTTCTTCGAAACGCGGTGCATGATACGGCTGAATCGTCAAAGACATTGCGTTATGCCAATGATACGGTCCGCGATAGTCCAGGGGTCGGATGGTAAAAACGGAGCAATCCGATGGCGTGTCGGGAAAACACGCATGACGGTTGAAAAATCACGTTGCAATCCGGGCTCGAAACTTTACGACTAGGGGAAATACGAAAAGGAATGCGTCTCAACGGGCGACATTCCAGGGGAGCCAAGTCAGTATGCAATACTTCGTCCAGCAGCTTATCAATGGGCTGACGCTGGGATCTATCTACGGGCTGATCGCGATCGGCTACACGATGGTCTACGGCATCATCGGCATGATCAATTTCGCCCATGGCGACCTTTTCATGGTCGGCGCCTTCACCGCCCTCATCGTTTTCCTCATCCTCGGCGCGATGTTCTATTCGGTGCCGGTGGTCGTGGCGCTGCTGGTCATGATGATCGTGGCGATGCTGTTGACCAGCCTGTACAACTGGGCGATCGAGAAGGTGGCCTACCGGCCGCTGCGCGGTTCGTTCCGGCTGGCGCCGCTGATCACCGCGATCGGCATGTCGATTGCGCTGTCGAACTTCGTCCAGGTGACGCAAGGCCCGCGCAACAAGCCGATCCCGCCGATGGTCAGCCAAGTTTACAATATTAACGGCATCAGCGTGTCGCTGAAGCAGATCATCATCGTCGTCGTCACCGCGCTGCTCTTGGCGCTGTTCTGGTACCTGGTCAACAAGACCTCGCTCGGGCGAGCGCAAAGGGCCTGCGAGCAGGACCGCAAGATGGCGGCGCTGCTCGGCATCGACGTCGACCGCACCATCTCGATCACGTTCATCATGGGTGCGGCCCTTGCCGCCGTCGCCGGCACGCTGTTCCTGATGTATTACGGCGTCATCGCCTTCTCCGACGGCTTCGTGCCCGGCGTGAAGGCATTCACCGCGGCGGTGCTCGGCGGCATCGGCTCGCTGCCAGGCGCCGTGCTCGGCGGGCTTCTGATCGGCTTCATCGAAAGCATGTGGTCGGCCTATTTCTCGATCGACTACAAGGACGTCGCCGCCTTCTCCATCCTGGCGATCGTGCTGATCTTCCTGCCTTCCGGCATTCTGGGCCGGCCAGAAGTCGAAAAGGTCTGAGATCATGGCGGTTACCGTATCCCCGGAGCGCGACGTCGTCGCCACTCCCGTGCAGCGCGCTATTCGCGAAGCGCTCTATGCCGGCGCCATCGCGCTCGGTCTGTTCGTGCTGTTCATCGGGCTGAAGACCGGCCAGAACATTTCCAATGAACTGGTCCTGACCACGCGCTGGGGCTTGCTGGCGACAGTGGTGATCGCCACGGCCGCCGGGCGGTTCCTCTATGTCGCCTATGGCCAGCCTTTCCTCGCCAACCAGAAGATCGCCGATGTCGCCACCGGCCTGTTGCCGGACAGCGTGGCGACGCGGTTCTTCCGGCTGCCCTATTTCATCGCGGCCATCGTCATCGCGGCCCTGCTGCTTGTCCTGGCCAGTTCGCTTGACGGGCTGCTGGGACCGGGTCTTGCCGGCTATGCACGGTTCGTGCGGGCGCTGGCGATCATCTACGCCCTAGCCTCGGTGTTGTTTTATTTCCGGACGTTCATCCACGCCCATTTCTCGGCACTCGGCATCACCGCGCTGATGTTCTACCCGATCATCGTCGTGCTGTCGCTCGCTCTCTACGGCGGATCGATGGCGGCCGGCTTCCAGGGCTCGCTGAAATGGGTCGACAATTACGGCATCCAGATCCTGATCTATGTGATGCTGGCCTGGGGCCTGAACATCGTCGTCGGCCTCGCCGGGCTGCTCGACCTCGGCTATGTCGCCTTCTACGCGGTCGGCGCCTATGCCTATGCGCTGCTCGGCACCCACTACGGCCTGTCGTTCTGGATCCTGCTGCCGGCCGCCGGCGCCATGGCCGCCTTCTGGGGCGTGCTGCTCGGCTTTCCGGTGCTGCGCCTGCGTGGCGACTATCTGGCGATCGTCACGCTTGCCTTCGGCGAGATCATCCGCCTCGTGCTGATCAACTGGCGTGAGGTCACCAACGGTTCGTCCGGCATCTCGGGCATTCCCAAGGTCACTTTCTTCGGCCTGGTGTCGTTCAACGTCTCGGATCCGAACTATATCGCCAAGGTGCTGAACATCGCCACGTCGAGCGCCTACTACAAGATTTTCCTCTACTATTTGATCCTCGGGCTCTGCCTGCTCACCGCCTTCGTCACCATAAGGCTGAGGCGCATGCCGGTCGGCCGGGCCTGGGAAGCGCTGCGCGAGGACGAGATCGCCTGCCGCTCGCTCGGCATCAACACCACCACCACCAAGCTCACCGCCTTTGCCACAGGCGCCATGTTCGGCGGCTTCGCCGGCTCGTTCTTCGCGGCGCGGCAAGGCTTCGTCAGCCCCGAATCCTTCGTCTTCCTGGAATCGGCGATCATCCTGGCCATCGTCGTGCTCGGCGGCATGGGCTCTTTGGTCGGCATCGCCGTCGCCGCGCTGGTGATGATCGGCGGCACCGAGGCGCTGCGCGAATTGGATTTCCTCAAGCAGGTCTTCGGGCCCGACTTCACGCCGGAACTCTACCGCATGCTGCTGTTCGGCATGGCCATGGTCATCGTCATGCTGTGGAAACCGCGCGGCTTCGTCGGCAGCCGCGAGCCGACCGCCTTCCTGAAGGAGCGAAGAGCTGTCTCCAGCTCCTTCACCAAGGAGGGCCACGGCTGATGAATGCGAGCTCGATTCAGAAAGCCAATCCGGGCACGAACGACGCCATCCTGCAGGTCGATCACCTGTCGATGAAGTTCGGCGGCCTGGTCGCCATCGGCGATCTTTCCTTCCGGGCCAGGCGCGGCGAGATCACCGCGCTGATCGGGCCGAACGGCGCCGGCAAGACCACCGTGTTCAACTGCATCACCGGTTTCTACAAACCATCGGAAGGCATGATCACGCTCAACCGGCAGGATGGAAGCACTTATCTGCTCGAACGCCTGCCGAACCATGAAATCCCGGCGCGCGCCAAGGTGGCGCGCACTTTCCAGAACATCCGCCTGTTCTCGGGCATGACGCTTTTGGAGAACCTTCTGGTCGCCCAGCACAACAAGCTGATGAAGGCATCGGGCTATACGGTGCTCGGCCTGTTCGGCTTCAGCGGCTATCGCAAGGCATCGGCCGAATCGATCGATCTCGCCAAGCACTGGCTGGAGAAGGCCGATCTGGTAGACCGCGCCGACGATCCGGCCGGCGACCTGCCCTATGGCGCGCAGCGGCGCCTGGAGATCGCGCGGGCCATGTGCACAGGGCCGGAGCTGCTCTGTCTCGACGAGCCGGCCGCCGGCCTCAACCCCAAGGAATCGCTGGCGCTCAACGCTTTGTTGATGGACATCAAGAACACGTCGGGCACCTCGATCCTTTTGATCGAGCACGACATGTCGGTGGTGATGCAGATTTCGGACCACGTGGTCGTGCTCGAATACGGGCGCAAGATCTCCGACGGCAATCCGCAGTCGGTGCGCACCGACCCGCGCGTCATCGCCGCCTATCTCGGCGTCGACGACGAGGAAGTCGAGACCGTGCTGACCGAGGTCGGCGACGAAGACGTGATCGAGCAACTGGATATCGGTCCGGACTCGGCGCATGGCCCGGGCACATCGTCTTCCTATCTCGCCGGTCCGGTGACCGACACGGTCGGCCACAGCGAGGGCGAACGCATCACGGTGTCGAAAGGCGCCTCCAAGGCCGGCCAGGTCGACGCCCGCGCGAAGGCGGCGGCCAGCCAGCCTACCTCGCTGGCAGCGGTCCCGGCAGCCAGGCCCGCCGCGAAATCTTCCGCGGCGAAAGCGCCGGCGGCAAAGCCGCCCGCCAAGGCTCCGGCGACGCCGAAGACATCAGGGGTGTCAAACCGGCTCGCGGCGCCCCGTGGTGGCACGGCCGACAATCTGACCCGCATCAAGGGCATCGGCACGGTCAACGAGCAGAAGCTCAACCAGCATGGCATCTTCCACTTCGACCAGATCGCGGCATGGAAGAAGTCCGATGTCGAGGCGGCCGAAGCCTATCTTGCCTTCGACGGGCGCATCACGCGCGAGCAATGGGTCGAGCAGGCCAAGCTTCTCAGCCAGGGCAAGGATACGGGCTTCTCGCGCCGTGTCGATGCGGGCAAGGTGGAAACCAGCCACCCCTCAGGGAAGACAGCTAAAGCAGTTTCCGGGAAGACTACAAGAGCAGTTTCCGGGAAGACTGCTGCCAAGCCCGCGGCGGGCAAGCGCGGAGGGCGCAAGTGATGGCCGGGACAACGCTGCTCGATATCAAGGGCGTGCAGACCTACTACGGCAACATCCGGGCGCTGAACGGTGTCGATGTCACCGTCAAGCAGGGCGAGATCGTGGCGCTGATCGGCGCCAACGGCGCCGGCAAGTCGACGCTGATGATGACCATCTTCGGTGCGCCACGGGCCCGCGCGGGCACGATTACCTTCGCCGACACCGACATCACCCAATTGCCGACCCACGAGATCGCGCGCATGCGTATCGCCCAGTCGCCGGAGGGCCGGCGCATCTTCCCGCGGATGACGGTGATGGAAAACCTGCAGATGGGCGCCAGTCTCGACAACCTCAAGCATTACGACGAGGACGTCGAGAAGGTGTTCACGCTGTTTCCGCGGCTGAAGGAACGCATAGCCCAGCGCGGCGGCACGCTGTCGGGCGGTGAGCAGCAGATGCTATCGATCGGGCGCGCGCTGATGGCGCGGCCGAAGCTGCTTCTGCTCGACGAACCGTCGCTCGGTCTGGCGCCGCTGATCGTCAAGCAGATCTTCGACGCCATCCGCGAGTTGAACCGCACGCAGGGGCTGACCGTGTTCCTGGTCGAGCAGAACGCCTTCGGCGCGCTGAAACTCGCCACGCGCGGCTACGTCATGGTCAACGGCAATGTGACGATGAGCGGCACCGGCAAGGAGCTGCTCGCCAATCCGGAAGTGCGCGCCGCCTATCTCGAAGGCGGCCACCACTGAGTTCAGGAGTCGAAGTGATGCAGGGCATTCTCTACGAGGAACCCTCGATCTGGCAGTTCTTCTTCGTCACCTGCCTGCTCGGCGGCTGGGCAGCATGGATGACCGGCAAGGCCAGCGCCCAGACGTGGCGCAGCTTCCCCCAGCTGTTCGCCTACCTGCTTGGCCTCGGCCTCGCCGTAAGGTTCATCCATCACGCGCTGTTCAACGGCACGATGTTCTCGCCGCATTACTATGTCGTCGACACCATAGTGCTGATGATATTGGGCTTCATCGGCTATCAATACACGCGCACCAATCAGATGGTGACACAGTATAATTGGCTCTACGAAAGAGCATCGCTTTTGAGCTGGAAACCAAAAGGTTGACGTTCATCATTAACGCCGTTTCGGAAATGAATCGGCGTGACAAGTGCCTGAAAATCGGCAAAGTACGCTTTCTGCGAGTAAGAGTGGGCATCGCATGAAAGCATCATTCACGCCCACTCCGTAAATGGGAGCGTTTTTACATGAGAAAATCACTTTTGTCCGCCGTCGCCCTGACCGCGCTTGTCGCGTTCGGCGGCAGCGCGTGGGCTGACGTACTGATCGGCGTCGCCGGTCCGATCACCGGTCCGAACGCCGCCTTCGGCGCGCAGTTGCAGAAGGGCGCCGAGGCGGCTGCCGCCGAGATCAACGCGGCGGGCGGCATCAACGGCGAGCAGATCAAGCTGTCGATCGGCGACGACGTCTCCGATCCGAAGCAGGGCATCTCGGTCGCCAACAAGTTCGTCGGCGACGGCGTCAAGTTCGTGGTCGGCCACTTTAACTCGGGCGTCTCGATCCCGGCGTCGGAAGTCTACGCGGAAAACGGCATTCTCCAGATCACCCCGGCCTCGACAAACCCGCAGTTCACCGAGCGTGGCCTGTGGAACACGTTCCGCACCTGCGGACGCGACGACCAGCAGGGCAGCATCGCTGGTGCTTACCTCGCGGCAAACTTCAAGGACGCCAAGATCGCGGTTATCCACGACAAGACGCCTTACGGCCAGGGCCTTGCCGACGAAACCAAGAAGGCGATGAACGCAGCCGGCCTGACGGAAGTCATGTACGAGGGCGTCAATGTCGGGGACAAGGACTTCTCGGCGCTGATCGCCAAGATGAAGGAAGCCGGCGTTTCCATCATCTATTGGGGCGGCCTGCACACCGAAGCCGGCCTGATCATCCGCCAGGCGGCTGACCAGGGCCTCAAGGCAACGCTGGTTTCGGGCGACGGCATCGTGTCGAACGAGCTGGCCTCGATCGCCGGCGACGCGGTCGCGGGAACGCTGAACACGTTCGGCCCGGATCCGCGCCTGATCCCAGCCAACAAGGAACTCGTCGAGAAGTTCCGCGCCCAGGGCTTCGAGCCCGAGGCATACACGCTCTACGCCTACGCGGCGACGCAAGCCATCGCGGAAGCCGCCACGGCCGCCAAGTCGAACGATCCGCAGGAAGTCGCCAAGGCGCTTCACGAAAAGGGTCCGTTCAAGACCGTGCTGGGCGACCTTTCCTATGACGCTAAGGGCGATCCGACGCTGCCCGGCTACGTCATGTACGAATGGAAGAAGGGCGACGACGGCAAGTATACCTACATCCAGAAGATGTAAGCCTGTCGGCGACGACACTTCGAATGCCCGGCGCCTTGCGCCGGGCATTTTTCGTTGTTGGCGCAAACAATTGATTTAAATCGGTTTAGATGTCGCGGGATTTTGTTTGCACTGCAGCATTTTCACGCTAATCATTGCCCCAGCCCCATCCCTCCATATCCGGAGCCCTGTCCTTGGCAATCTCGAAGATCCTTGTCGCCAACCGGTCCGAAATCGCCATCCGCGTCTTTCGCGCGGCCAACGAACTCGGCCTCAAAACCGTGGCGATCTGGGCCGAGGAGGACAAATACTCGCTGCACCGTTTCAAGGCCGACGAGAGCTACCAGGTGGGGCGCGGGCCGCACCTCAACCGGGACATGGGACCGATCGAAAGTTATCTGTCGATCGAGGAGGTGATCCGCGTCGCCAGGCTTTCGGGCGCCGACGCCATCCATCCGGGCTATGGGCTTTTGTCGGAAAGCCCTGAATTCGCCGAGGCCTGCGCCCAAGCCGGCATCGTTTTCATCGGCCCCAGGCCGGAGACGATGCGCCGGCTCGGCAACAAGGTCGCGGCGCGCAATCTGGCGATCGAGGTCGGCGTGCCGGTGATCCCTGCTACCGATCCGTTGCCCGACGACATGGAGGCGGTCAAGAACCTAGCCAAGGAGGTCGGCTACCCGGTGATGCTGAAGGCATCCTGGGGCGGCGGCGGGCGTGGCATGCGCGCCATTCGCTCCGAGGCCGACCTTGCCCGGGAAGTCACGGAAGGCAAGCGCGAGGCAAAAGCCGCGTTCGGCAAGGACGAGGTGTATCTCGAAAAGCTGATCGAGCGCGCGCGCCATGTCGAGGTACAGGTGCTTGGCGACACACATGGCAATGCCGTGCATCTGTTCGAGCGCGACTGTTCCATCCAGCGCCGCAACCAGAAGGTGGTCGAGCGGGCGCCGGCGCCTTATCTCGAGCAATCACTGCGCGAGGAGCTCTGCGATTACGCGCTGAAGATCGCCCGCGAGACAAGCTATGTCGGCGCCGGCACGGTCGAATTCCTGCAGGATGCCGATACCGGCAAATTCTATTTCATCGAGGTCAACCCGCGCATCCAGGTCGAGCACACCGTCACCGAGCAGGTGACCGGCATCGATATCGTCAAGGCGCAGATCCACATCCTCGACGGCTTCGCCATCGGCACGGCTGAATCGGGCGTGCCGGCGCAGAAGGACATCCGGCTGAACGGCCATGCGTTGCAGTGCCGCATCACCACCGAAGACCCCGAGCACAATTTCATCCCGGACTATGGCCGCATCACCGCTTATCGCGGCGCTACCGGCTTCGGCATCCGCCTCGATGGCGGCACCGCCTATTCGGGCGCGGTCATCACCCGCTTCTATGATCCGCTGCTGGAGAAGGTGACAGCGTGGGCGCCGACGCCGGCCGAGACCATTGCCCGCATGAACCGGGCGCTGCGCGAGTTCCGCATCCGCGGCGTGGCGACCAACCTGACCTTCCTCGAAGCAATCATCAACCACCCGAGCTTCGCCGACAATTCCTATACGACCAAGTTCATCGACACGACGCCGGAACTGTTTGCCAGTGTGAAGCGTCAGGACCGCGCGACCAAGCTCATCAACTATCTGGCCGACGTCTCGGTCAACGGCCATCCCGAAACGCGCGGCCGGCCGCAGCCGAAGGCCGATGCGGCGGCGCCGATAGTGCCCTACCTCAACGGTAACGTGCCCGGCGGCAGCAAGCAGAAGCTCGACGCGCTCGGGCCGGAGAAATTCGCGGCCTGGATGCGCGCGCAGAAAGAGGTGTTGGTCACCGACACGACGATGCGCGACGGGCACCAATCCCTGCTCGCGACGCGCGTGCGCACTTATGACATCGCCGGCATTGCCAGCACCTATGCGCGCGCGCTGCCGCAGCTTTTGTCGCTCGAATGCTGGGGCGGCGCGACGTTCGACGTCGCCATGCGCTTCCTCACCGAGGATCCGTGGGAGCGGCTGTCGCTGGTGCGTGACGCGGCGCCCAATTTGTTGCTGCAAATGCTTTTGCGCGGCGCCAACGGCGTCGGCTACACCAACTATCCCGATAATGTCGTCCAGCATTTCGTCCGCCAAGCCGCTGCCGGCGGCATCGACCTGTTTCGCGTCTTCGACTGTTTGAACTGGGTCGACAACATGCGCGTCGCCATGGACGCGGTTGGCGCCGAGGGCAAGCTGATCGAAGCGGCGATCTGCTACACCGGCGACATACTCGATCCGGCGCGGGCCAAGTACGACCTAAAATACTATGTCGGGCTGGCCAAGGAACTGCAAGCGGCAGGCGCCCATATCATCGCGGTCAAGGACATGGCTGGTTTGCTCAAGCCGAGTGCTGCCCGCGCGCTGTTCAAGGCGCTGCGCGATGAAACGGATCTGCCAATCCATTTCCATACACATGACACGTCGGGCCTTTCGGCGGCGACGGTGCTGGCGGCGGTGGAGAGTGGCGTCGATGCCATCGACGCGGCGATGGACTCCTTCTCGGGCAACACCTCGCAGCCTTGCCTTGGCTCGATCGTCGAGGCGCTGAAGGGCACCGAGCGGGATCCCGGCCTCGATCCGCAATGGATCCGCAAGATCTCGTTCTACTGGGAAGCGGTGCGCAACCAGTATGCCGCGTTCGAGAGCGATTTGAAGGGACCGGCGTCGGAAGTCTATCTGCACGAGATGCCGGGTGGGCAGTTCACCAACCTCAAGGAACAGGCGCGCTCGCTCGGGCTGGAGACGCGCTGGCACGAGGTGGCGCAGACCTATCACGACGTCAATCTGATGTTCGGCGACATCGTCAAGGTGACACCGTCGTCCAAGGTTGTCGGCGACATGGCGCTGATGATGGTGAGCCAGGACCTGACCGTCGCCGACGTCGAGAACCCTTCACGGGATATCGCCTTTCCGGACTCGGTCGTCTCCATGCTGCGCGGCGATCTCGGCCAGTCACCCGGCGGCTGGCCCGAGAAGCTGCAGAAGAAGGTGCTGAAAGGTGACAAGCCGATCACGGCGCGGCCGGGCTCGCTTCTGAAAGCGGCCAACCTCAAGGCGAGCCGCAAGGAGATCGAGGAAAAACTCGAGCGCAAGCTCTCAGAGTATGAATTCGCCTCTTGGCTGATGTACCCGAAAGTCTTCACCGACTTCGCCGCCGCGCAGGAAACCTACGGGCCTGTCAGCGTGCTGCCGACGCCGACCTATTTCTACGGCATGAAGCCGGAGGATGAGATCTTCGTCGACATCGAAAAGGGTAAGACACTTGTGGTGCGGTGCCTCGCCATCGGCGACGTCGACGAAAAGGGCATGGTCACCGTGTTCTTCGAGCTCAACGGTCAGCCGCGTCGCGTCAAGGTGCCGGACCGCGCGCATGGCGCCTCCGCGGCCAAGGCGCGGCGCAAGGCAGAGCCCGGCAACGAGGCGCATGTCGGCGCGCCGATGCCGGGCGTCGTCTCCGCACTTGCGGTTGCCGCCGGCCAGGCGGTCAAGGCCGGCGATGTGCTTCTGTCGATCGAGGCGATGAAGATGGAGACGGCGCTGCATGCCGAGCGCGACGGCACGATCGCCGAAGTGCTGGTCAAGGCCGGCGATCAGATCGATGCGAAGGATCTGCTGATCGCCTTCGGCTAAGGTGCGCTGATTCAGGTGATGGTGGTCTACCCTCAATCTCAACACACCTTGGGGTGTGCCTAACCCCGCATGCCGCATCGATAACGGCTTGACCCGCCGCGTCCGGTCGGGCATCGAACCCGCTCGAATTTGCCGCCTGTTCATCCGAGTCGCGGCATGAAAAACGAAGCGGAGAGAAAAATGGCCGACGACATCACCGAGACCAGCCAGACCGTTGCCGCCGGCCAGTTGCGCGCCTTCATCGAGCGCATCGAGCGGCTCGAGGAAGAAAAGAAGACCATTTCCGACGACATCAAGGAAGTGTTCGCCGAGGCCAAGGGCACCGGCTTCGACACCAAGGCAATGCGGTCGATCATCCGGCTGCGCAAGAAGGATCAGGCAGAGCGTCAGGAAGAGGAAACCATCCTCGACCTGTACAAAGCCGCGCTCGGCATGGTTTAAGGCCGGTAACAGCCCGGGCGCGCTTGTTGCGGCGCGCCCTCGACGGGTCGAACCATGAGCGAATTCGACTTTGGCGCCCGCCGCGCCTCTGAATTCCGCCAACGCGGCTTCTGGACGCTGTTCGCACAACGGCATCCGGAAGAAAGGGCTCTGATGGCGCGGCGCGGACCCTGGTTCTGGCAGCGCGGGCTGCCCGACTTCGCGTTGGTCCTTTCCATGTATGTCGCGCCGGCGCAGAACCATGTCGGAGTCTTCTTCGGCCGCAACGAGAAGTTCGGCGCCACGGACGCCCGGTCGCGCTTGAAGCCCTTCCAGCCGGCTATCGAAGACAAGTTGAAGCTCAGGCCGGAACAGAGTTGCGAGGGCCTCGGCATCAATTCGATGTGGCGAGTGAACTGCTTTGCCGAGGACAATTGGCCGGCGATGGCCGACTGGCTGGTGACGGAGGCTACGCGCGTCGAACGCGCCGTGATCGAGGTTCTGGGAGAGGGATAGATCGCCGGTGTTCCCAGAGGGCGTCAGATCCTTCTTCCGCTCACGCTGGCATGGCCCGGCGCCGCTCGACAGGTTGTTCTGGCGCGACCTAATTGTCGTCGGCACGGCCATCAACATTGCAGCGTCGGTGCTGGCGTTGATCCTGCTCGGGCTGAAGCTGCCGCTGGCACTGGTTCTGGCCGTGCATTTCGCGCCGGTGCCCTACAACATCTTTCTCACCCTTGCCGTCTGGCGAAGTGCGGAAAGGTCCGGTGGCTTCAAGGCCTCGCTGATGATGATCGGTTCTGTGCTGTGGCTGATCCTGGTGGTGGTGGCATGAAAAAGGGCGGCCGAAGCCGCCCTTTGCAAAGGTGACGATCGAAACGCGGCTCAGGCGGCCGGCTCGAATTTCAGCGCCACGCCGTTGATGCAGTAGCGCAGGCCAGTCGGCGGCGGGCCGTCCTCGAAGACGTGGCCGAGATGGCTGCCGCAGCGGGCGCAGTGGCATTCGGTGCGGACCATGCCGTAGCTGCGGTCGGTCGTGGTCTCGACCGAACCGGGCACCGGATCGTTGAAGCTCGGCCAGCCGGTGCCGCTCTCGAACTTCAGCTTGGATTCGAACAGCGGCTGGTCGCAGCCGACGCAGGAAAAGGTGCCGGCGCGTTTCTCGTAGAGCAGGGCGCAGCTTCCCGGCCGCTCGGTGCCGTGGCCGCGCATGACCGCATATTGCTCCGGTGTGAGCCGGGCGCGCCATTCGGCGTCGGTGCGGGTAACGGGATAGGTGTGGGTGTCCATTGAAATCTCCTCAGCCTTGGCGGCTCGTTCTTGGTTGCAAGTCATATTCGGACGAAGATAGGCATTTGTTACGCGCATGCCCAGCAGGGGGCTTGAACAAGGTTCAATGCTTCCTCGACAACTGCTTCGTAGCGGCTTCGAGTCCGGAAAGCGTCAGCGGAAACATGCGGCCGCCGAAGATGTCGCGGATCATGGCGATCGAATGGGTGTAACCCCAGTTCTTCTGGCTCTCCGGGTTGAGCCAGACCGCATTCGGCCATTGCCGCAGCAGCCGGCCGAGCCAGACGGCGCCGGCCTCGGGATTCCAGTGCTCGACCGAGCCTCCGGGATGCGCGATCTCATAGGGGCTCATCGAGGCGTCGCCGACGACGATCACCTTGTAGTCCGGCCCGTATTTGTGGATGAGGTCGAAGGTCGGAATTGTCTCGGCATGACGGCGGCGATTGTCCTTCCACACGCCCTCATAGAGGCAGTTGTGGAAGTAGAAATATTCGAGCTGGCGGAATTCAGCGCGGGCGGCCGAAAACAGCTCCTCGACGCTCCTGATGTGGTCGTCCATCGAACCGCCGACATCGAAGAACATCAGCAGCTTCACCGCATTTCGGCGCTCGGGCCGCGTCCTGACGTCGAGATAGCCGTGCTCGGCGGTGGCGTGGATGGTGCCGGGCAGGTCGAACTCTTCCTCGGCGCCCTCGCGCACCCAGCGGCGCAGTCGCTTCAACGCGATCTTGATGTTGCGGGTGCCAAGTTCGACGGCATCGTCGAAGTTTTTGAACTCGCGCTTGTCCCAGACTTTGACCGCGCGGCGGTGGCGGCTTTCATGCTGGCCGATGCGCACGCCTTCGGGGTTGTAGCCATAGGCGCCGAAGGGCGAGGTGCCGCCGGTGCCGATCCATTTCGAGCCGCCCTGATGGCGCCCCTTCTGCTCCTCCAGTCGTTGCTTCAGCGTCTCCATCAGCTTGTCGAAGCCGCCGAGCGCCTCGACCAGCTTTTTCTCCTCGTCGGTCAAATGTTTTTCGGCGAGCCGGCGCAGCCATTCCTCGGGGATGTTGGCGACATCGATCGCGTTTTCACCGGCCAGCGCCTCGACGCCCTTGAAGATGTGCGCGAAGACCTGGTCGAAGCGGTCGATGTGTCGCTCGTCCTTCACCAGGGCGGTGCGGGCGAGATAGTAAAAACCCTCGACGTCATAGTCGGTCAGCCCGGCCTCCAGACCTTCCAGCAGCGACAGATATTCCCTGAGCGAGACGGGAACGCGTGCTGCTTTCAGTTCGAGGAAGAAGGGGATGAACATGACCTACCTACAGCAGATCATATTCGATGAAGCCGGTTCGCCTCGCCACATAGTCGTAGAGCTTGCGCGCCGTGGCGTTGGTCTCGTGGGTCATCCAGTAGACATTCTTGACACCGATCTTGCCGGCCTCCTGCTTGACCGCTTCGATAAGGGCCGCGCCCACACCTTTGCCGCGCATGTCGGGGTCGGCGAACAGATCCTGCAGATAGCAGTTGTTTTTTTCGGACCAGCAGGAGCGATGGTAGAGATAGTGGGTGAGGCCGACCGCCTTGCCGTCGAGGGTTGCAATGAAACCCTTCGGCTCGAACTCGCCCGCCGTGAACAGCCGCTTCCAGGTGACGGCATAGACCTCTTGCGGCAGCTTGGTTTCGTAGAAGGTGAGGTAGGCGGTCCAAAGACGCTGCCAATCAGCATGGTCGGATTGTGCCAAGGGGCGGACGATTATGTCGGTCATTTCTCGTTCTCCTGCGAAGTTCAGGCCCGAAGCTGCCTTTCCGTCTGCTCTGCTGCAACGGTCCACAGCCGGAGAAACCGCTACTGCTGCCGTCGCGCCATGAAGGCCAGCCGCTCGAACAGATGCACGTCCTGTTCGTTCTTCAGCAATGCGCCGTGCAGTTTGGGCAGCGCGTTCTTCGGGTCGCCACGCAGATCCTCCGGCGCGATGTCGTCGGCAACCAGCAGCCTTATCCAGTCGAGCGCTTCGGAGGTCGAGGGCTTCTTCTTCAGGCCCGGCACGTCGCGGATCTCGTAGAACTGGGTGAGTGCGGCACGCACCAGGTTCTGCTTGATGCCGGGATAGTGGACATCGACGATCCTGTGCAGCGTGTCGACATCGGGGAAGCGGATATAGTGGAAGAAGCAGCGGCGCAGGAAGGCGTCAGGCAACTCCTTCTCATTGTTGGAGGTGATGATGACGATCGGCCTGACTGCCGCGCGGATGGTCTCCCCGGTCTCGTAGACGAAGAACTCCATGCGATCGAGTTCTTGCAGCAGGTCATTGGGAAATTCGATGTCGGCCTTGTCGATTTCGTCGATCAGAAGCACGACCTTCTTGCCAGCGGCGAAGGCTTCCCAGAGCTTGCCGCGCTTGATGTAGTTTTTGATGTCGTTGAACCTGATATCGCCGAGCTGGCTGTCGCGCAGCCGCGAGACGGCGTCATATTCGTAGAGCCCCTGCTGCGCCCTGGTCGTCGATTTGACGTGCCATTCGATCAGATCGAGGCCGAGTGCGGCCGCCACCTGGCGGGCAAGTTCGGTCTTGCCGGTGCCGGGCTCGCCCTTGACCAGCAAGGGCCGCTCCAGCGCGATCGCCGCATTGACCGCCACCATCAGATCCTTGTCGGCGACATAGGTTGCCGTGCCTTCAAAACGCATCTCTGCTCCTCGGTTTTTCCGGCGACCGTAAGGAGACGACCTGGCCAGCGCAAGCACTGCGGCCAAGCGCATGGCGGAACTTCGTGGCGATGCTGCCTGTCAGCCAAGGATTTGCAGCGAATTGCGCTGCCGTTCTCTGGCGCTCAGGCTGCCATCGGCCTATATTGGGATTGACGGTCTGCGCTTCCCGGCAGGAGACACTTTTCCCCGGGGCCTTAACGATCCTTAGGGAGCTGTCCCTGGGAAGACCCGTGGGTTTTCTCACACGGCGCCCACCTACTTTGTAGGCACCCGGGATCGACTTCTCCACCGGTTGCGTGGATCGTCACTCGGCGCAATGGATCCATTTTGGTGGATCATGCGGTGGAAAACGTCGCTCCCAAAGCTCCAACCAGATTTGACCTTTTCTACCGTCGGCGCATGACCTCATCAAAAGAACTGAAAAAACAGCTGCGCAAGGAAGCGCTCGGGCGCCGCGATTCGCTCGACGAATTCTGGCGGGTGGAAG
This sequence comes from Mesorhizobium sanjuanii, assembly GCF_002529485.1. NCBI lineage: Bacteria > Pseudomonadati > Pseudomonadota > Alphaproteobacteria > Hyphomicrobiales > Phyllobacteriaceae > Mesorhizobium > Mesorhizobium sanjuanii. Next base: position 13,831 of record NZ_NWQG01000053.1, on the reverse strand, counting down.
TGGCGCTTGAAATGGCCGAGACGGCTCGGGATCACCTCGATGTCGAACCGGGCCAGGTCGTCTCCGGCTTCTGGCCGATGCGCTCGGAGGTCGATATCCGGCCATTGATGTTTGCCTTGCGCGAGAAGGGGGCAAGGCTCTGCCTGCCGGCCATACTCGACAAGACCACCATCGTCTTTCGCGAACTGGTGCGCGGCGCGCCGATGGTCGAGATGGGCTTTGGCACTGTCGGGCCGCATGAGGAGGCCGCGATGCTCGATCCCTCGATGATGCTGGTGCCGCTCGCCGCCTTCGACGCGTGCGGCCATCGCATCGGCTACGGCGCCGGCTATTACGACCGCGCCATCGCCAGGCTGGTCGACAAAGGAACGACGCCCCGGCTGATCGGCATCGCCTTCGATTGCCAGGAGGTGGCGCTGGTCCCGGATGAGGATCATGACGTGATCATCCCGGAAATACTCACCGAGAGCGGGTTGCGTCGGTTTGCGCCACAATTGTAGATAGTTTCCTGGGCGCATGTTCTTTTCCGAAAAGTGATCTTTTCCGAAAAGTCATGCAACTTTTGGCTGCACTGACCTTCGGTTCGGGATCATGCTTAGATGAGACTTCTCTTCCTCGGTGACATGGTCGGCAAGACGGGACGCACGGCGGTTTGGGAACAACTGCCCGGCCTGATCTCGGATTTCAAGCTCGACTTCGTCATCGTCAATGGCGAGAACGCCGCCGGCGGCTTCGGCATCACCGAGGAGATATTTCGCGAGACGATTGCCGCAGGCGCAGATGTCGTCACCACCGGCAATCATGTCTGGGACCAGCGCGATGCGCTGATCTTCGCCCCGCGCGAGGAACGCTTTCTGCGCCCATCGAATTTTCCCAAGGGGACGCCGGGGCGCGGCTCCGGCGTCTACATCGCCAGGAACGGCGCGCGCGTTTTGGTCGCCAACATCATGGGCCGGGTGTTCATGCACCCCGAACTTGACGATCCGTTCCAGGCCGGCGAGCGCGAACTGGCGGCCTGCCCGCTCGGCGAGCAGGCCGACGTTGTCGTTATAGACTTCCATGCCGAGGCGACCTCGGAAAAAATGTGCTTTGCGCATTTCGTCGACGGCCGCGCCAGCCTGGTCGTCGGCACCCACACACATATGCCGACCGGCGACCACCAGATCCTCAATGGCGGCACCGGCTATATGTCCGATGCCGGCATGTGCGGCGATTATGATTCCTCGCTCGGCATGGACAAGGAGGAGCCGCTCAACCGGTTCCTGTCGAAGGTGCCGAAAGGCCGCTTCGAGGCGGCGACGGGACTGGCGACATTGTGCGGCGTCGGTGTCGAGATTTCCGACCGCACCGGCCTGACGGAGAAGATCGCGCCGTTTCGCCGCGGACCACGGCTGGAAGAAACCGCGCCATCCTTCTGGTCGTGACATTGATATAGAGGCCTGCAATACCTAACTGCCGGCGACACTGCTCTAGATCGTAGGGGACGACCTCCATGCAGCTCATCGAATTCCTGGCGCCGCATTTTGCGTTCGTCTCCGACCCGACCGCGTGGGTCGCGCTGCTGACGCTGGTGGTGCTGGAGGTCGTGCTCGGCATCGACAATCTGATCTTCATCTCGATCCTGACCAACAAATTACCGGAGGCACAAAGAGCCCGCGCCCGGCGGCTCGGCATTTCGGCCGCGCTGATCATGCGGCTGGTGCTGCTGGCCACCATCTCGATCATCGTCCAATTGACCACGCCGGTGTTCACCGCCTTCGGCCACGGTTTCTCCTGGCGCGACCTGATCCTGATCGCCGGCGGCCTGTTCCTGGTCTGGAAGGCGACCAAGGAAATCCACCACACGGTCGATCCGGACGATCACAGGGATTCGATGATGGGCGAGACGCTGCAGATTTCGCTCGCCGGCGCCATCTTCCAGATCCTGCTGCTCGATCTCGTCTTCTCGATCGATTCGATCATCACCGCGGTCGGCATGACCGATGAGATCGCCATCATGTACATCGCCGTGATCGTGGCGGTCACCGTGATGATGCTGGCAGCCGGGCCGCTCGCCGATTTCATCGCCAAGAACCCGAGCATCGTCATGCTGGCGCTGGGTTTCCTATTGATGATCGGCATGACGCTGATCGCCGACGGCATGGGCTACCACGTACCGAAGGGCTACATCTATGCGGCCATGGGATTCTCGGCGCTGGTCGAGGGGCTCAACATGCTGTCGCGGCGGCGGAAGAAATCCGGCGGCGGGCATTGAGCTTAAGGCGCTTCTTCGGAGTAAGACGGAGCGCTTTCTAACTCGCCGGCATACCCTTTGGATGGCGGTCGCCGATCAGGCCAAGCGTCAGGCCCTGTTCCAGCCATGCCTTGGCTCCGGCCAGCACGAGCGTGAAGCCGCCGGTTGAACCGATGGCCTCTTTCACCTGCTCGTCGCCATTGCCGGCAAAACCGAAATTGCGGACCTCGATAAAGGTGGCACTCCCAGGCATTTCGGTGAAGGTCCAGACCACGGTGGTCGGCGGCTCGCTCCACTGCATGACGATCTTCTTGTCCTTGACGATCTCGCTGACATCGACCGTCGCCGAGACGTCGTACATGTGCCACTCCCAGCGGATCTGCCTGCCGCTGTCCAGCCGGCCGCTGCCGTGCGTGAACCAGAATTTCGTGGTGATGGCCGGATCGACGATGGCTTCGAACACTTCTGCGACCGGCCGGCGGATCAGCATGCCGGCTTCGGCTGTCGGGTTTTCGCGGATCTCCATGGGATGCTCCTTTCGGGCTTGGGCGCTCACCAGGCGTCGGGCTCGCGCACCATGTGGATGATATTGGCCGGATTGCTGATCCAGCCGCCGCGGAAGCCCTCGCCCAAAGGCTCGATAGCGTCGCAACGCACGACGCCGGCCTTGGCGAAATGATCCGCGGCCAAGGGGAAATCGTCGGTGAACAGCTCCAGCCAGACTTCGGCCTGGCTCAGCATCGGCGCTTCGTCGATCCACAGGCGGTTGGGGCCAAGCTCGAAACCGATTGCCGGCGCCTTGGCGGTGAACGGCTTCAGGCCGACGACATCGCGGTAGAAGGCGATCGTGTCCTGGTATTGGTGCGGGGGCACTTTCATGGCGATGTTAATGCCGCCGGTGATTTTCGCAGTCATTGCTGGCTCCGTTGTTGGCTCAGTTGTTGTGGTCGGCCCGGCACTGACCTCGCTATGCCAGATTGATCTGCCAGGAGACCCCGAACCTGTCGTTCAGCCCTGTCGTTCAGCCATGCGAAACGGCGGCTGAAGCCATAATTGTCGGGTGGCATCAGGAACCCGCCATCCTTCACCAGCGTCTCGACAATGCGGTTCAGTTCCTCCTCGGAAGAACAGTCCACATAGAGCGAGAACGACGGCGTGAACGTGAAGGCATGGTGGACAGGGCTGTTGAAGACCATCACGTCCAGGCCGCCGCCCACGGACAAGCGCGCCAGCTTGACCGTTCCTTCCGGGCCGTCTTCGCCGGGGCCGTAGCGTGTGACATCAAGGATGCTGCTGTCTGGAATGGTCTCGCAATAGAGAGCCATTGCCGCCTCAGCCTTGCCCTCGAACATCAGGAATGGCGTCACTTTTCTCATCGCGGACCTCCCTTGCGGTCTCTCAAATATTGGTCTCGTTGGCCGGCTCGCCCTTCATTTCGCTGCGATAGTAGCCGTCGCGCAGGTTGATGCCGTGTTCGACATAGGCCTTCATGCAGGCCAGCATCTGCGACCAGCCCTCGCAATTGAGGTAGGATTTCTTCAGGCCGACGGCGTCCTCGTGCCAGCCGGTCTCGGCGATGGTCACGAAGGTGCCGCCATCGTCCAGCGGCTCGAAATTCATCTCGATGCGCGTCTTGTAGGCCGGCTTGCCATCGGCATCGGTAGCGTCCCAGCGCAGCACGATGCGGCTGTCCTTCGTCACCTCGTCGACCTCGACCGGGACCTTGCCCCACCAGACGACGCCGGCGCCGGCCACCAGCGGCGCGCTGGCACCGCCGATGGTGGTGAAATAGCCGCTGAGCTTCCTGGGATTGACGACCGCGTCGAAGACTTCGGCGACCGGCTTGCCGATGCGTCCGGAAACCTTGAATCCAAGAGACATATCCACAGTTCCTTCCTTGATTGGCTCAAGGATATGTTATATAAACATAACATGTCAAGCCGATCGCAAGACGACAATGTTTTCAAGGCGCTGGCGCATCCGCGCCGGCGTGAATTGCTGGATGAACTGAGGGATGAGCCGAAAACCACCGGCATGCTCTGCGCGGCCTTTGCCGACATGGACCGCTGCACGGTCATGCTGCATCTGAAGGTGCTGGAAGAGGCCGAGCTGATCGTGGCAAAGCGCGAGGGGCGCGAGCGCTGGAACCATCTCAACGCGCTGCCGATCAAGCAGATCCACGACCGCTGGATCAGCCAATATGCCGGCCATGCGATCAGCATCATCGACCGGCTGAGATCCGATCTCGAGGGATGAGCCGCTGCGGCGATCCATCAGGGTTCCGCTCCGCGGAGCCTCTGTGCACGCATCGCATGGCGCGGCTGGACGAATTGAGCTGATTTATCTATAAGCCGGCCATTCCGACAGAGAGCGCCGTACGTCCATCAGGACCATCAGGGACGTTCTGAAATTGAATTCGAGCATTTTTTGCGAAAACGCCGGGTGACTCCACCGGGTCGCAAATGCTCTAGCCGAAGACGACAGGGGTGCCATGGCTGGCCATTCACAGTTCAAGAACATCATGCACCGCAAGGGCCGTCAGGACGCGGTGCGGTCGAAAATGTTTTCCAAGCTGGCGCGCGAAATCACCGTCGCCGCCAAGGCAGGCACGCCGGATCCTTCGATGAACCCGCGCCTGCGCCTTGCCGTGCAGAACGCCAAGGCGGTGTCGATGCCGAAGGACAACATCCAGCGCGCCATCAACAAGGCCTCGATGGGCGACGCCGAGAATTACGAAGCCGTGCGCTACGAGGGCTATGGGCCGGGCGGCGTGGCGCTGATCGTCGAGGCGCTGACCGACAACCGCAATCGTTCGGCCTCCAATGTGCGCGCCGCCTTCACCAAGGCCGGCGGGGCGATGGGCGAAACCGGCTCGGTGTCGTTCATGTGGGACCGCGTCGGCGAGATCTACTATCCGGCCTCGGCCGGCAGCGCCGAGAAGGTCATGGATGCGGCGATCGAGGCCGGCGCCGACGACGTCCAGTCGGACGAGGAAGGCCACACCATCTATTGCGCCTTCGAGAATCTCGGCGAAGTGTCCAAGGCGCTGGAAGGCGCGCTCGGCGAGGCGGAATCGGTCAAGCCGATCTGGCGGCCGCAGAACAATATCCCGGTCGACGAAGAGCGGGCGCAGTCGCTGATGAAGCTGGTCGCCACGCTGGAAGATGACGACGACGTGCAGAGCGTCTACGCCAATTTCGAGGTCGATGACGAGACCATGGCGAAGCTCAGCGCGGCATGAGCGCAGCTCAGCCCGGCATGAGCGGACTGACATGACCGACAAGCCGCTGCCCATCATCCGCATCACCTATTGTACGCAGTGTCTGTGGCTGCTGCGTGCCGGCTGGATGGCGCAGGAGTTGCTCTCTACTTTCGGCCCGGATCTCGGCGAGGTGGCGCTGGTGCCCGGAACCGGCGGCATCTTCACCATTTCCTGCAACGACACACTCATCTGGGACCGCAAGCGCGACGGCGGCTTTCCGGATGCGGCGAAGCTCAAGCAACTGGTGCGCGATGTCATCGATCCGGACCGCGACCTCGGCCATGCCGACCGTAAGGCGAAGAGCTGAGCTCTACGCGCAACGCAAAGATCACTTTCCACGCCGCTGCCCGAAAAGCGCACCAATACCGGCACCGATGGCAATGCCCATGCCGATGCCGGCCGGGATATCGTCCATTGCAACACCGAAGGCGGCCCCAAGACCGACCCCGATCGCCATGCCGACGGCCATGTTCGAATACTGATCCTTCAAGGTTCTTCTCCGCACGATGCTGCAAATGCCTCCAGGCGGGCCGGGCGCAGCGGCCCGAGACATTTCAACGTGCGGCGAACCAGAAGGATGCCAGCGCGGCGATAGCGGTAATGGTGCGGACGTGGTTCCACATCACCCAGGCCCTGAGATAGGTCGTCCAGACAGCGGCGCCGTTCGTACTAGCGGGATCGACAGCGGCCAGCGCGTTGTTGAGCGGCACGTTGAAGACCATGGTCACGACCAGGTTGCCGACGAGGTAGATCAGGGAACCGGCGAGCAGCCAGAACGAACCCGGCTGGCTCCAGCCGATGACGGCGCCGACGGCAAGAACGAGGCAGACCAGCCCGGTGCCGAAAAGCGCGGTCATGAACATCGGCGTCACCGCAGTGACGTTGATCGAATTCATGGCGGCGATGCCGCCCGCGGCAGGCATGCGCGCGAGGCCCGGCATGACGAAGCTGGAAAAGGCGAAGAAAACACCAGCGACGATGCCCGAGCCGAGCGCGGCGGCGAAGATGAGGGTGGGAAGAAGTTTCGCAATCATGTCAGTTGCTCCAGATTCCAGAAGCGGCGGTTTCGGTTGCGTAAGCGGAAAAGTCCTTCGGGGCTCGGCCGAGCACGCGCTGGACGCCATCGGTCAGCGACTCGTTGCGACCGTCGAGCACCTCGGTGAACAGCTCGTTGATGAGCCAGACGAACTCGGCCGGTAGTTGCTGAGTAACCACCGCGGCGGTGAACTCGGCATGCGAAATCCTGATGTAGCGAATGCTGCGCCCGGCGGCCCTGCCGATCTCGGCAACCGCATCGGCGAAGCTCATGAGTCGCGGTCCGGTCAGCTCATACAGTTGGCCGACATGGCCCGGCTCGGTCAGCACGACAAAAGCTGCCTCGGCGATATCGTCGGCATCGACGAACGGCTCGCCGACATTGCCGACCGGCAACGCCACCTCGCCTTCGAGCAAGGACTCGACAAGGAAGCCTTCGCTGAAGTTCTGGGAAAACCAGGCGCAGCGCAGGATCGTCCAGTCGGCGCCAGAAGCCTTCAGCATCTCTTCGGCGCGCTGCGCCTCCGTTTCGCCGCGCCCCGACAGCAGCACCAGCCGGGTGACATCGCGCTGTACGGCAAGTTCGGCAAAGGCGCCAACCGCTTCGGCGGCTCCCGGCACCGCCAGATCGGGATAGTAGCTGATGTAGACGGCGCCGACGCCATCGAGCGCCGGTGCCCAACTCGCCTTGTCCTGCCAGTCGAAGGCCGGCGCGGCCGAGCGCGAGCCGATCCGTACCGGTAGGCCCTGCGCCGTCAATCGTTCCGCCAGCCGGCGGCCGGTCTTGCCGGTGCCGCCGAGGATCAAGGTCGGTTTGCTTGCGTCATTCATTGTTGTTGTCCTCCGTTTCAAAATATGAGTAATCCTCACATTTGCAAAACGTGATAAACCCTCGTATTTTGCAAGTCAAGCCGATTTGTTGAGTCCGGGAGACGTTCATGGAAGGCAGAGTTGGTTCGCAGGATGGACAGATCGCCTCGCCGCGCCGGGCGCCCAGCCAGCAGCGCAGCCGCGAGCGGGTCGAGCGCATGCTGGCCGCCGCATCAGCGCTGATCGGCGAGCAAGGCAGCGACGCCATGCGCATGGGCGAGGTGGCGGAGCGCGCCGGGGTGTCGATCGGCTCGCTCTACCAGTTCTTCCCCGACAAGCGGGCGATCGTCTGGGCGCTGGCCGAGCGCTACACCACCGAAAGCCAGGCCTGCATTTCAGCCGCGCTGGTGGATGTCAGTGATGCCGAGGGCCTCGGCCAAGCATTTTCGGAGCTGGTCGATATCTACTACCGGCTGTTCCTGGCGGAACCTGTCATGCGCGACATCTGGTCGGGCACGCAGGCCGACAAGGCGCTGCGCGAACTCGAACTCGCCGACAGCCGGGCCAATGCCGAATTTCTCACCGCGGTGCTGAAGCGGCTGCGGCCCGCCGCCGATCCGGCGGCGCTGGAGACAACGGCTTTCCTCGTCTGGCAGATGGGAGAAGCGGCGATGCGGCTGGCGATCTCAGTCGGGCGAGAAGAAGGCGACAGGCTTGTCGCCGCCTACAAGCGCATGGCGCTCAGGGAGTTGCTTGACCAGTAGGCAGCCGATGTCTGCAATGCTGGTTGCTACTCGGCGGGCAGCAACAAAAAACCCGCCTCAAGGGCGGGTTTTGATCTGCGACAAAGCCAAAAGGACCTTAGAGGCCGAAACCTTCGAAGCGCTTCTTGAACTTGGACAGGCGGCCGCCGCGGTCGAGCAGGGTCTGCTGGCCGCCGGTCCAAGCCGGATGGGTAGTCGGGTCGATATCGAGATTCATCGTATCGCCTTCCTTGCCCCAGGTCGAACGGGTCATGTATTCGGTGCCGTCGGTCATGACGACTTTGATGGCGTGGTAATCGGGATGGATATCGGTCTTCATGGGTCTGTTCCTGGCTTGCAGGGGCGATGACGGGCATAAAGCCTGCGTCGATGCGCCCCCTTTTAAAACTCGAAGCCGCAGCTATTGAAAAGCCACGGCTTCTAAAACGGTCGGCGAGCCTATACATCAGCCGGAATTGAATCACAAGGCCGCGGCAAGCGCATATTGAGGCGCATGGCAAAAGGCGGCCAGAGGAAACGGTCATGGCGGAGATCAGTGGCGATGCAGACGAGCGCCGGCGCTCGCTGAGGCCGCTGCGGCGCCTGTTCCCCTACATCACCCGTTACCGAAAAATGGTCATTGGCGCGGTCATCTCGCTGACCGTCGCGGCGGCGACGACGCTGGCGCTGCCACTGGCCGTGCGGCGGATGATCGACCACGGCTTTTCCGCTTCCGATTCCAGTTTCATCGCCGAGTATTTCGCCATGCTGGTGGTGATGGCTGGCTTGCTCGCCGCGGCGTCGGCCAGCCGCTACTATTTCGTCATCACGCTGGGCGAGCGTGTCGTCGCCGACATCCGCCGCGATGTGTTCGCCCATGTCACGAGGCTGTCGCCGTCCTTCTTCGACACCGCGCAGTCGGGCGAGATCGTGTCGCGGCTCGCCGCCGACACGACACAGGTGAAGTCAGCGGTCGGCGCCACCGCATCGGTGGCGCTGCGCAATGTCATCCTCGGCCTCGGCGCGGTGGCGATGATGGTGGTCACCAGCCCGAAATTGTCCGGCCTCGTCATCGCCGCCATCCCGGTGATCGTGCTGCCGTTGGTCGCCTTCGGCCGCTCGGTCAGGCGCAAATCGCGGCAGGCGCAGGATACGCTGGCCGACGCCACGGCCTATGCCAGCGAGCAGATCGGCGCGGTGCGCACGCTCCAGGCCTTCACCAACGAGAAGCTGGTCACCGGGCATTTCTCAACCGCCGTGGAAGCGGCGTTCGAAGCGGCGCGTTCCTCGATCTTCGCCCGCTCCTTCCTCACCTTCTTTGCCATCTTCATGATCTTTTCCTCGGTGGTGGCGGTGTTGTGGTTCGGCTCGCGCGACGTGCTTGCCGGCACGCTGTCGCCGGGCACGCTCGGCCAGTTCCTGCTCTATTCGGTGTTCGCCGCCGGCGCGCTCGGCGCGCTGTCGGAAGTATGGGGCGAACTGGCGCAGGCGGCGGGTGCGGCGGAGCGACTGACCGAGATCCTGGCCGAGAGACCCGCCATCCAGCCGCCCGCCAATCCGAAGCCGCTGCCGGCGACAGCCAGGGGCGCGATCCGTTTCGATGACGTGTCCTTCTCCTATCCCGCCCGGCCCGACCGCGCCGCCGTCCATGGCCTGAGTTTTGAGGTGAAGCCCGGCGAGAAGGTGGCGATCGTCGGCCCGTCGGGGGCCGGCAAGAGCACCGTCTTTTCGTTGATCCTGCGCTTCTACGATCCTGAAACCGGCAGGATCCTGATCGATGGCGTCGATGCACGCGAAGCCGACCCCGCCGCGATCAGGGGACGCATTGCCATCGTGCCGCAGGACGTCACCATCTTCGCGGCGAGCGCGCGCGACAATATCGGCTTCGGCCGGCCAGGGGCCAGCGACACCGAAATCGAGGCGGCGGCCAAGGATGCGCTTGCCGACGAGTTCATCCTGAAACTCGAAAAGGGCTATGACAGCCAGGTCGGCGAACGCGGCGTGACGCTGTCCGGTGGCCAGCGCCAGCGCGTGGCGATCGCGCGCGCCATCCTGCGCGATGCGCCGATCCTGTTGCTCGACGAGGCGACCTCGGCGCTCGACGCCGAAAGCGAGACCCTGGTGCAGACGGCGCTGGAACGGCTGATGCAGGGCCGAACCACCATCGTCATCGCGCATCGGCTGGCGACCGTGTTGAAGGCCGACCGTATCCTGGTCATGGAAAGCGGCCGCATCATCGAGGAAGGCACGCATCGGAGCCTTGTCGCCAAGGGCGGCATCTATGCGCGGCTGGCCAAATTGCAGTTCGAGACTGGTGCGAGCGCCTTCAGGGGTGCCGCGGAATAGCGAGGGCGAGGACCGCAAATGCCGAGGTCGTCGGCAAAGATGACCCTTTCACGAGAAATTCACCCAGACCAAAGCGGCTCAAAGGCGACACCTTTCAAATTCGATCGCCGAACGCGTTCGACGAAAACGTCGTTGACGAAGACCGGCGAACCCCGAAAGGGCAGTTTGAAGACCTCCACCCCGTTTATTGCATCGGGTCTAAATCGGTAGTGCTCGACGGTGAGGATGCTTCCGTCGTCGAAACGCACGATGCCGGATTTCTCTTCGTCCAACGCGTCTGCGAGCACCCTCGTTACATTCAGCAGCCAGGCGCGCTCTCCCCTTAGCGACAATATCTGGCCGTAGCGACGAAGCGTGTCTCCCAGAGCCTGGAGCGCCGGCTCCCTCAGCACAGGGGCGTGCTCGCCGAGCCAGGGGAAATCACTGTATTGTGCCGTGTCAGCCTCCTGCTGGACGAGTCGCATCAGGGGAGGCTGCCAATCAACAATCGCGGTCCCGTCGAGGTCAAAAAAACGTTCGAACTGTTCCGAGTCGACCGGTGCTATCCAATCCTGTCCTTCGACAACCTGAAACTGGAAAATGGTGGCTGGCATCGTGGTCTGAGCTCGTTCGCAAAAGTAGCCGCCGCTAGGCGGCGCCATAACGCTTCTTCAGATGCTCGGTGAAATACGCGGCGTTCAGTTTTTCACCTGTCGCCCGTTCGAGCAGCTCCGGCGTCGACCAGCGCGAGCCCTGCGACCAGATCCTGTCGCGGCGCCAGTCGTTGATGGCGGCGAAATCTCCCCTGGCGAGATCTTCGTCGGCCGATGGATGATCCCTGGTCAGCGCCGCCCATTGCTGCGCTGCCATCATCGCGCCCAGCGTGTAGGAGGGGAAATAGCCGAAGGCGGCACCCGGCCAGTGCACATCCTGCATCGGCCCGTCGGCCGGATTGTCGATGGTCGACAAGCCGAGATAGTCGCGCATCTTTGAGTTCCAGGCCTCGGGCAGGTCCGCCGCCTCCAGTCGCCCCGAGACCAGCTCCTGCTCCAGTTCATAGCGCAGAATGACATGCAGCGGGTAGGTCACCTCGTCGGCGTCGACACGGATCAGGCCACGCTCGACCCGGTGTACATGCGGCAGGATGTCGTCGATCGACCAGGCCTCGCCGAGATGCCTCTCGACCACCGGCAGCGCCCAGCGCCAGAATTGCGGGTTGCGGCCGAGCTGCTTTTCGACGAACAGGCTCTGGCTTTCATGCACCGCCATGCCGCGCGCCTTGCCGAGCGGCCAGTGCGACCATGCCTTGGGCAGGTTCTGCTCGTAAAGCGCGTGGCCAGTCTCGTGCAACACGCCCATCAGCGCCGACAGGAAGTCGGTCGTCTTGTAGCGGGTGGTGATACGAACGTCGCTCGGCACGCCGCCGCAGAACGGATGATGCGACACCGACAGCGAGCCGTGAGTCAGGTCGAAGCCGACGGCCGCCATCATGGCGAGACCCAGCTCGCGCTGCCTGTCGATCGCGTAGCTGCCCGAAAGCGGCTTCAGCGGGCGCTTTGCCAGCCGCGCCTCCTGCACAGCCAACGCCTCCGGCACGAATGTCTTGAGGAAAGTCTTCAGCTCGGCAAAGACCGGCGTGATGTCGGCGGCACGGTTGCCGGGGTCGTACTGCTCCATCAGCGCGTCATAGGGATCGAGACCGAGCACGTCGGCGCGCAGGGCAGCTTCCTCGCGTACCAGGGCCACGACGCCCTCGAGCGCCGGCAAAAACCCTGACCAGTCGTTCTTGGCGCGCAGATCGCGCCAGAGCTGCTCGGAGCGCATGCGCGCGGCCGTCTGGCGCTCGACGAATTCGACGGGCAGGCAGGTCAGGTTGGTGTATTGGCGCCGGAACTCCTTGAGCGCCGCCTGCTGCTCCTCGTTCAGCGTTTCCTGTTCGGCCGCTGCGATCCAGTCGGCGATCTCCGGTGCGGTGGCCTGCCGGTGATGCATGCCGGCAAGGGCCGACATCGCCTCGGCGCGCTTTTCGCCGCCGCCGACGGCCATATGTGTGGCCTCGTCGGCGCCGAGGATGGCAAGCGCATGTTCCAGCGCTTCGAGCTTGTGGCCGAGGTCGTCGAGTTTTTGAAAGGACATGGCGGGTTCCGGTGAATTTGACGGCGGGAAAAGATACCAATGCGCTGATGTTGGCAACCCTCAAGCGGGTGCACTGCCATGGTGTTCGGATCGCGATCCGCCATGCCAGGAGCAACATACCTTGCGGAAGCGGCGGTGTGCGTGATCAATGGCGTTGGCGGCGCGCAAGACCGCGACGGGGAGACGAAACATGATCGCCAATGTGCTGGTCGGGCTGGTGGCCCTGATCCATCTCTATATCGTCTATCTGGAGATGGTGCTGTGGGATACGCCGCGCGGTCACAAAGCGTTCAGCCTGACGCCGGAATTCGCCAGCGCATCGAAGGTGCTTGCCGCCAACCAGGGGCTTTATAACGGCTTCCTCGCTGCCGGACTGATCTGGGGACTTTATCTCGGCGGAGCTGGCTTCCAGGTCAAGATATTCTTCCTGCTTTGCATCGCCATCGCTGGTCTTTACGGCGCGGCGACTGTCACCCGGAAGATCCTGTTCATACAGACCGTGCCGGCCGTGCTGGCGCTGGTCGCGCTCGTGCTTGGCTGGTGACAGGCCGGTAAATCGGGCCAGTTATTGAATCAGGCTAATTTAGCAGTCAAAACGAGCCAGCGATCAAAAAGGACGCCAGCGAGGCACGGCCCCGAGGCGCCAGGCGGTCCCTTCCTCGCTGTGGCGATTTCAGCCGTTTGGATAATGGCCACCGTCGGCGCCGTCGCCCATCAGGAAGCCGGTGCCGCTATCGACCCTCAGCGCCTGGTCGACGTTGTCGAGCCGGCGCAGCAATTGCCGATATTGCGGAGCCGGTATTCGGCCATGGTTCGCGGCGGCCGTCCGTTCGGCAATCCGGCTGATATGGGCGGCCCGCATATGCAGTTTTTGCGCCTGGGCCGGCGCGATCGTTTCCGCCTCTCTGGCGTCCGCGATGCCTTTGTCCACACCTTGTATCTGATCGATAAGGCTCCTCTCGCGCGGACCGTAAAAGGCGGGCGGCGCCGATTCGTCGAGCGCGCTCCCTCTGTGATGCCCCGCGGCATAGGCGCCGGCGAATGGTGCAGTGATGAAAAGTGCGGTGAGAGTTACAGTCCTGAGGGTTCCAGGAGCGAAAGAGCGCATGGTTGCATCCTCCTCTTACTGTGGAAGGGGCGATGCTTTCGCCCAACTTCCGGTCACGAGCCGTCCGGTTCCGTCGCGTCGCGATGCGGGTGTCATCGCCGGCGGGCCTCGGCCCCGCAACGGAAATTAGAAGCGCCTCGCGGCAAAGTGTAATTAAAAAAAGATAATGTTTTCAGGCC
>NZ_NWQG01000052.1:0-45744 GCF_002529485.1 Mesorhizobium sanjuanii | reverse complement strand
CCTAGCGTTGAGTCGGCGAACAAATTCGCGTGATGCGCGATCACCGTTCGGTGAGTTTTAGCTCAATGCGGCGGTTCTTGTTGCGCGCTTCTTCGGTGTCGGCGGGATCGAGCGGCTGGAATTCGCCGAAGCCGGCCGCGACCAGCCGGTTGGCCGGCACGCCGTTCTCGATTAGGAACTTCACCACCGAGGTCGAACGCGCCGTCGACAGTTCCCAATTGTCGCGGTAGCGGCCGGTGCCCGACAGCGGAACGTTGTCGGTATGGCCGTCGACGCGCAGCACCCAGTTGATCTCCGGCGGGATTTCCTTCTGCAGCTCGATGATGGCGTCGGCGAGCTTCTTCATCTCGACCTTGCCGGCGTCGTTGATCACCTCGGAGCCGGGCGGGAAAAGCACTTCCGACTGGAAGACGAAGCGGTCGCCGACGATGCGGATGTTTTCGCGGTCGGCGAGGATTTCGCGCAAGCGCCCGAAGAAGTCGGACCGGTAGCGGTTCAGCTCCTGCACGCGTTGCGCCAGCGCGACATTCAGGCGGCGGCCGAGGTCGGCGATCTTGGTGTTGGATTCGCGGTCGCGCGTTTCGGACACGTTGAGCGCGTCTTCGAGTGCCGCGATCTGCTTGCGCAGTGCCGCGATCTGCTGGTTGAGGATCTCGACCTGGCTCAGCGCCTGCTGGCTGATCTGGCGCTGGCCTTCGAGTTCGCCCGAGAGTGCCGTGGCGCGCTGGTTGGCCGCGTCGCCGGCGCCGGCGCCTTGCGCCAGCAACTGTTCGAGCCGGCTCTTTTCCGCTTCCGACGCCGACAGCGAGGCCTGCAGATTGGCGAGCGAATCTTCCTTGTCCTGCGTCGTCGAGCGCTCCAGCGCCAGAAGCTGGGTCAGTTCGTTGATCTGCGAGTTGAGGCGGTTGAGGACCGTGTCCTTGCCGGAAATTTCGCGGCCGAGCAGGAACTGCGCCAGCACGAAGACCGTCAGCAGGAACATGATCGCCAGCAGCAGCGTCGACAGCGCATCGACGAAGCCCGGCCAATAGTCGATGCGGCGATCGCTGCGCCGCGTCCGCGCCAGGGCCAAGTCAGTGGACTCCCGGCTTCTTCAGGGCGTCGGCGATCTTCTCCAGCGTGTTGCGCATCGCCTTCTGCTCGTCGGACTGGGCCTCGACCCAGTCGCGCATGATCTGCTGCTCGGAGCGCATGTTCTTGACCAGGCCGGAAATGCCGTCGGCAAGGTTGGCCATGGCGGTGGCGACGCGCGGGTTGGGGCTGCCGCCATTCTCCTGGAGGCTGCGCAGCTTCTCCGACAGAACGCGGATCTCGTCGGAGGATTCAGCCTTGGTCGGGTCGGAAACGACGATATCCGACGACAGATCGGTGACCGAGGACAACCAGTTCTCGAGCTCGGTGTAGAAGCGCGTCTGGGCGCGGCCGGCCTGCAGGTCGAGGAAGCCGAGCACCAGGGAGCCGGACAGGCCGAACAGCGAGGACGAGAAGGCGGTGCCCATGCCGGCCAGCGGCGCGGAAAGCCCTTGCTTCAGGGAATCGAGCACGGCGGCGGCGTCACCGGTGCCGGGATCGAGCGTCTCGATGGTTTCGCGGATCGAGCCGATCGTGTTGAGCAGGCCCCAGAAGGTGCCGAGAAGCCCAAGGAACACCAGCAGCCCGACGAGGTAGCGCGAGGTGTCGCGGCTTTCGTCGAGGCGGGTGGCGATCGAATCCAGCATGGTGCGCATCGAACTGGTCGAAAAGGCCATTGACGACGAACGGCTGAGCATGGCTTTCATCGGCGCCAGCAGCACCGGTTCGGTGGTTTCGGAGCCGGCCCGGAAGGAGTTTACCCAGCGCACTTCGCGAAACAGCCGCCCGACCTGGACGAAGGCCAGCAGGATACCGACCACAAGCACGCCGACGATCAGGCCATTGAGGCCGGGATTGGTGGCGAAAGCGGTCGAAATCTGACGGGTCAGGATGGCAGCGATGAAGGCGACGATCACCAGGAAGATGAGCATGGTGAGCAGGAAGACCTGCGGGCTCGACAATTTGTGGGGGTCGTAGACCAGGACGTCGGAGCGCCTGCCTATGCCGAGGGATCTTAGAAAAGCCATCCGTGCCCCGTTTCCGATGCCGCCGCCGATCACGTTGAGCGCGACTCTAAACGCAATTGTGACGAAATTGAATGGCGCTTGGCAATATTGGCCGCCGATTGCAACCTCAAGATCAGAGTCGGTTAATGACCAGGCAGTCGACCATTGCGGCGAGATGCAGGCCGGCGCCGGTGACGACAAAGCCATGCCACAGCGCATTGTGGAAGCGCAGGCCCTTCCAGGCGAAAAAGATGACGCCGCAGGAATAGACGATGCCGCCGGCAACGATCAGCACGATCGAGGTCGCCGGCAGCGTTGCAACGAGCGGTTTGACCAGGACGATGCCGCTCCAGCCGATGGCGAGATAGAAGACGACCGCCAGCCGGTCGAAACGGCCGGGAAGAAGCACCTTGATGGCGATGCCGGCCGCTGCCGCAACCCAGACCAGGACGATCATCGAGACGGTCAGCGGCGAGCCGTCGAGCTGGGCCAGGAAGGGCGTGTAGGTCGCGGCGATCAAAAGGTAGATCGCGGCATGGTCGAAGCGCCGCAATATCCACTTCACCGGTGAGGATATCGGCCACAGATTATAGGCCAGCGAGACCGAGAGCACGGTGAGCAGCGAGACTACGTAGAAGGCGGCGGCGATATACTCGCCAGGACCGGTACGGAAGGCGGCCAGCGCCAGCAACGCCGAACCGGCCGATATCGCCAGCACGATGCCGACCGCATGGACGATGCCGTCGGCGATCATCTCGGCGCGCGAATAGTGCCAGCGTCCCACAAAGGGGATTTCGATCTGGGATTCGGGGCCGGCGTTGGTCATGAAAATCCTGCGTCTCCCTTATCTGGGCGGACACCGGGCAGTATTTCAAGTTTCGGTTGCGGTTTTGCGACTGCGCCAAATTGTCAGCTCGGCGTCACCGGCTTCTTCACCGTCTTCAGCAGCGCGCGCTGGATGACCTCGTTGCCGGCGACGACCGAGCCACCCTCCAGCATCTCCTGTCCGCCGGCGAAGTCGGAAACGAATCCGCCGGCCTCGCGGATCAAAAGCAGGCCAGCGGCGATGTCCCAGGCCGAGAGGCCGACTTCCCAGAATCCGTCCATGCGGCCGGCGGCGACATAGGCGAGATCGAGCGAGGCGGAGCCGAGGCGGCGCACGCCCGAGACCTCGGCCATTACGTTGCGCAACTCGACAAGGAAGTTGCCGTGCTGGCCGCGCCCGAGATGGGGTATGCCGCAGCCGATCACGGCATCGGTGAGCTTCGTTCTGCCGGCAACGCGCAGCCGGCGGTCGTTCATGAAGGCGCCACCGCCGCGCTCGGCGGTGTAGAGTTCGTCCATCGCCGGATTGTAGACGACGCCGGCGACGATCTGGCCCTGGCGTTCCAGTGCGATCGAAATGGCGAAGAGCGGAATGCCGTGCAGAAAATTGGTGGTGCCGTCGAGCGGATCGACGAGCCAGCGGTGCTGGCCGTCGTCGCCCGCGACCGCGCCGCGCTCCTCCATCAGGAAGGCATAGCCCGGCCGTGCCTTCGACAGTTCGGTGAAGAGGATATCCTCGGCCTTGCGGTCGGCCTGGCTGACAAAGTCGCCCGGCCCCTTCATCGAGACCTGCAGGTTCTGGACTTCGCCGAAATCGCGCGACAGCGAGCGGCCGGCCTTCATGGCAGCCTGGACCATGACATTGAGAAGTGCTGAACGCGCCATATGCTTCTTCCTGCTGCTAAAGCACGTCGCGGCTATCCTGATTTATGCGACGTACTTTAAGTCTTTGTCTTATGCATGTCGTTATCCCAAAACCGCTGCGCACTTTTGGGCGACATGCACTGGGCGTCAGTCCGCGCGGCGCACGTAAGTGATTTCGTTGGTGTCGACGATGATGCGCTCGCCCGAGCCGATGAAGGGCGGCACCAGCACGCGGATGCCGTTTTCCAGCATCGCCGGCTTGTAGGACGAAGCCGCGGTCTGGCCTTTCACCACCGGATCGGCTTCGGTGATGGTCAGCGTCACCTGGTCGGGCAGCGAAATACCGATCGGCCTTTCCTCATAGAGCTGGACGGTCACCATCATGCCGTCCTGCAGGAAGGCGGCGCGGTCGCCGACGAAATCCTTCTGCAGTTCGAGCTGCTCATAGCTTTCGGTGTCCATGAACACCAGCGCCCCATCCTGCTCGTAGAGGAAGGAGAAATCCTTCAGATCGAGCCGGATCTGCTCGACCGTCTCTGCCGAGCGGAAGCGCTCGTTGAGCTTGCTGCCGTTGATGAGGTTCTTCAGTTCGACCTGGTTGTAGGCGCCACCCTTGCCGGGCTTGACGGTATTGGTCCTGACCGCCACCCACAGGCCGCCGTCATGCTCGATGACATAGCCGGGACGGATTTCGTTGCCATTGATCTTGGCCATGATGAGTTTGATCCGGAATGAGATGTTCGCCGATGGGCGGCGATTTTCGGCCTCCAAGACCACAAATCGCCAAAAGAGGCAAGGGAGCGTGGCAAGAGGCGGCAAGAGGAGGCTGCGTTAGGGCAGACGGTTCGCCTTCTGCAGTATTTGCCTGGTCTGGTCGTCGTCCAAACCTTGCAGAAAATCATCCATCCGCGGATCGATGAGCCCGGCGCGGCGGGCGACGATGTACCAGGCGCCGGCGAGGATCAGATCCGGATCGGTGCCGATGCCTTCCATGTAGAGTTTGGCGAGCCGGTTCTGGGCGGCGACATTGCCACCCTCGGCGGCCTGCTTCATCCAGCCGAAGCCGGATTTCAGGTCGCGTGGGCCGCCGCGTCCCTCGATCATCCAGGCGGCGAGATCGATCTGCGCCGTGTCGTAGTTCTGCCGTGCGGCCTGCGTCAGCAGGCCACGCGCCTGGACGTCGTCACGCGGCCTGCCGCCGGCGCCATTGGCATAGATCTGCGCCATCGCGTATTGCGCGTCGGCAAGGCCGGTCGCGGCGGCGCGTTCATAATAGGACGCGGCCTTGGCGAGGCCGGCGTCGCCCGGATCCAGCTTGACCAGCAACTGCGCGAAGTTGAACTGCGCCAGGCGATTGCCAGCCTCGGCGGCCGACTGCATCAGCGCATAGGCCTCCTTTTCGTCCTTCTTGACGTAGCGGCCGTCGAGCAGCATCAGCGCATACTGGAACTGTGATTCCGGTATGCCCTGCTCGGCGGCAAGCGCGTACCATTTTGCCGCTTCCGCCGCGTTGAGCGGCACGCCAAGCCCGCGCGACAGTATCTCGGCCACCAGTGTTTGCGCTGCCGGATCACCGTTCTTGGCGCGGACCAAAGCAAGGTTATAGGCCGTCTTGTAAAGGCCGCGCTGAAAGGCGCCGTAGGCGGGGTCTGACGGTTTGGCACCGAAACGTTCGGGATTGATGGCGTCGGCCGACGGCAGCGGGGCCGTGGTGGCGGGCTGGGGCAACGGGGTGTCGATCGGCTTGTCCGTGCGCGCGCCGGCGTCCGGGTTGGGTTGCGGCAATGGGCCGGTCTTTTCAGCCGCGACAGCCTGCACCGTGAGCGCCGCGAGGAAGGCATGGCAGAGGATTGTCCGGGGCAGCACGTCAGTCCTCGAAACGCGGTGCGGTTTCGTCGAGCAGCGCGTTGGCCCTGGCGATCGCCGCTTTCGGATCGACGCCATCGGCGAAGACGGCGCTGGACAGAGCGACGAATTCGGCGCCGGTGGCCGCCACTGCTTCGACAGAGGCGATGTCCGACCCGGCCATGACGATGCAAGGGATCTGGATCACATCCGCCCACCATTGTCCCAGCGACAGGTTGCGCGGGTGCGGCTCCGGCTTGTTGTCGTAACCGAAGCGGCCGAAGAAGATATAATCGGGCCTGAGTTCACCGAGCTCCAGCGCATCGTCTCGGGTCTTGGCGCCGCCGCAGCCGACCATCATCTTGGCTTGGAAATGTTCGATCGTCTCGGCGAGTTCGGCCTTGCCGACCTCGACATGGATGCCGTCGGCCTGGACGCGGCCGGCAATGCGGGTGTCGCCGGCAATGACGACGGCGGCGCCCGCCGCTTGCGCCACCGGCACGATCTTCTCGGCGAAGGCCTGGAAGGAGGCCTCATCCATGCCGTTTTCGGGCAGGATCAGCGAGGCGACGTCGCCGCCCTCGAATGCCGCGCCGATACGCTCGGCCGATGCGCCGGGCGGCGCGATCAGCACGATGCGGCAGCGATTTGGAGGCGTTGCGTCGTTCATTGATCTTTGATCCCGGTTTTCGCCTATGCCGGGCGAAGATGGTTGCATTGCGGCATAGAGCAAAGCGCCCACCTTGAACAGGCGGGCGGGATCATTGCGATAGGGCTTGGTTTACGATCGTCGGCTTATCGGACGACTTCGGAGCTTTCGGTCGGGCTCGGGGGCCGGTTCCGTCTTGACCCGAGCTTCGGTCGAGAGCCGAGCTAAAGCTCCAGCTTGTAGCCGACGTGGCTGGCCTTGAAGCCCAGCCGTTCATAGAAGCGATGCGCGTCCGCCCGGCTCTTGTTGGTTGTCAGCTGAACCAGCCGGCAGCCGCGCCTGCGGCACTCCGCGACCGCCCATTCGAGCAAGCGTTGTCCCAGCCCCGTGCCGCGCCGGCCGGCGGCGACACGGACCGCTTCGATCTGGCCGCGCAGGGCGCCCTGCGATGAGATCCCGGCAAGGAAAGAGATCTGCAGCGTGCCGATAACGCGCGCGTCCTCGGTCATGACCGCGAGAAATTGATTGGGGTCCCTGTCAATCGCCGCGAAGGCATGGAGGTAGGCCTTGGCAAGCGGCTCGCTCATGTCCTCCCGGGCGCGGCCGAGCGGATCATCCGCGAGCATGGCGACGATGGCCAGGAGATCGGATTGTTCCGCACGGCGGATGTTGATTTCGCTCATATCAAGAACCTCATGCACGTCTCGAATTTATGCACGTGCCGCATGGTTGCGGCAAATCCGGGAGAACCCGGTTACAGACAGTTGATGGCCGATATCGGCCGTTGATGATATTCGCTATCGCGGCGCGGGGGCTTCTGGTCTATTCGAGATCACGACCTTTCCCTCCAGCCTGCTTTCCCATGTCCGGTCTTCTTCTCGATCCCTGGTTCTATGGCGCAGCCATTCCGGCGGTCATCCTCGTCGGCCTGTCGAAAGGCGGGTTCGGCGGCGCCGTCAGCCTTATCGGCGTGCCGATGATGGCGCTGGCCATGCCGCCGGTGCAGGCGGCGGCCATCCTGTTGCCGATCCTGTGCCTGATGGACCTTGTCTCGGTATGGACGTGGTGGGGCGTCTACGACCGCAAGATGCTGGTCGACATGATGCCAAGCGCCGTCGTCGGCATCGGCATCGGCTGGCTGACGGCGGCGTTCGTCACGGAAGAGATGGTCAGGCTGATCGTGGGAACCGTCGCCATCTTTTTCGTGCTGCGCTGGTTCTATGTGCAGATCCGCCACGGTTCGGCGCATTCGGCGCCGCCCAATCGCACGGCGGCCGCTTTGTGGGGAACGGTCACCGGGTTCACCAGCTTCGTCGCCCATGTCGGCGGCCCGCCCTTCCAGGTCTACGCACTGCCGATCCGGCTCGATCCGAAGGTGCTGTCCGGCACCAGCGCCATCCTGTTCGCCGTCATCAATGCGCTGAAGCTCATCCCCTATTTCGCGCTCGGCCAATTCGATGCCGCCAATCTGACCGCGTCGGCGGTGCTTATGCCGCTGGCGCCGCTGTCGACCATCGTCGGCGCCTGGCTGGTGCGGCGGATGCGGCCGGAAGTATTTTACCCGTTCACCTATGCGACTGTCGCGGTGGTGGCGGTCAAGTTGCTCTGGGACAGTGTTGCCGGCCTGATGTAACCGATAGGCGAAGGGCGGCAACTCCGCCGCCCCGCTTCGGCACTCAGGCAGCGCTCGGCACCATCATGCGGCTGCCGCCAAAAGCCAGCCCGGCGCCCAGCACCACGACCAGTGCCATGCCGGCAAGGATGCCGAGGTCCTGCGCCGTCGGCTTGAGCACCATGTCAGCGATAATCACCAGCATCACCGCATAGTCGAAGCGTGCCGCGCTCATCATGCGCCGGCCGATGGCGAGAACGGCGGGTGTCACTCCCTCCTTGGCGATCATGGCGCCCATACGCTCTCCGGTCGGCTTGAAGATGAACATGCCGATCGAGAAGGTCGTGGCGTAACCGACAAGGCCGATAATGATCCACAGTTCGGAGAAGCCGACCCAGAAGCCGCACATGATGAGGCCGAAGATGAGGGTCAGCATCGACATCGGCGCGAAGAACCGACCGCCCAGCTGCCCGCTGGCGCGCATGGCCTGCAGCTTCTCCTCAATGTTGCCGGCGCGTTCGGCGAGCACGCCGAGGAGGAACAGCACGAAACCGCCGCCAACCCAAAGGACCGCCGAGGTAATGTGCAGGAATTTGACAATCGAGTACCAGTCCATGGTTCCCTCCTTGGACGTTTTTGATCATTGCGAATGACACGAGGCGTGGGTTGCCTCGCTGCGAGGAGCGGGCGTTTAGCGTGGCGCCTGTTTCGGCAAGATGTCGCGTGGAGGCGAGTCTGTTTCGGCCCTGCCGCGTGGAAACGTTCAGCGACGCGTGAGCGTGCGGAGTTGTTTCTTGCCATGCAACGCCATCGGGTGGGGGCCGGGCGGCATCAATTGGAAACATTGTCGACGATAATGCGCCGAATCCGGGAACCCGGTGGCGGGCCAACCGCCTGTGACTAGAACCCATTCCCGCGACGGGAAAAGGCAATTCGGGGGATATTATGCAAGGGACGGCACGAAATTTCTTCACACTGGCCATCATCTACTCACTGTGCGGCATGGCCCTGGGGCTCTACATGGCGATCAGCCAGAATCATGACCAGATGCCGACCCACGCCCACACGATGGTGGCGGGGTGGCTGATGTCGGCGGTGTTTGCGTTTTTTTATCATCTGTTTCCGGCGATCGGGCACAAGAGGCTGGCCACCGTGCATTTCTGGCTGACGGCCATCAGCGGTATCGGCCTGTTGGTCGGCCTCTATGTCCTGCTTGCCGGCAACCCGGCGATCGAGCCGCTGGTGGCAGCGTCCTCGATGGCCTTCTATGCGGGGATGCTGCTGTTCGCTTTCATCGCCTTGCCGGCGCTGTGGAGATCCTGACAGGCAGAAATCCTGTGCTGTTACGGCACAGGCGGACGGTGCTCGGTCAAAAAATATCCGCGCCGTTAAGGATTCATTAAGCTTTACAGGCGTTTACTATGTGCATCCAGTGATCTGGATTCTTACCGAGTGGTTGGAGCCACTTTGTTTGACGCCTCCCTGTTAAACTCCTGAGAGCCGCCTTACCCGCGGCTCTTTTTTTGTCCCCACTTTTGCCCCCACCGCGTCGTTAACCGTTTGTTAAACATGTGCTTGCCTTCATCGACCCCGAAGCGCATTTTCAAGCCTCAGTTGATAGGGTGCGGCGTGACGGCAGGGAAGCCGAATCGGCCGGCTGTAAGGCAAGTGCTGGGGTATCGATGAACGAGACTTCGATGGGAAACGCGAAAACCATCAAACTGGCTGAGCGCCGGGTTTTCTCCCAATCCTTCAAGCCGCTCTACCAGGAAGGCATGGGCCTGGTCGAACAGGCGGCCGAATATCTGGACGGCAAGGGCAGGGCCGAGGCGAAGAAGCTTTCGAGACTGGCGGCGACGCTTTATGCGGCCGAATCGATGCGGCTGACCACAAGGCTGATGCAGGTTGCCTCCTGGCTGCTTCTGCAACGGGCGGCCAATTCCGGCGAGATGACGCGCGATCAGGTGGCTTCCGAAAAATCCAAGGTGCGTCTCGACACCGCCTCCGCCCATGACGAAGCGACAGGCTGGGCCGAACTGCCAAAGGATTTTGTCGACCTCGTCAATCGTTCGCTGCGCCTGCAGGCGCTGGTGCGCCGCATGGACGAGGAAGTCTATGGCAGCGCGATGGCCGACACGCCGCCGGCAAGCCGCCGCGTCAATCCGGTTTCCGACCAGATTACGTTGCTCAATACGGCTTTTGCCCGCGGCTAAGAGACTATTTGGACATTCTACTCCGGCGGCCATCCGACACGCCGGATCGACTTTCGAAACCGTCTGTCGGTGGCTCCCTTGGACGTTGCCTGAGCCTGTTTCTGGTTTGTTCACATTTCGCTGGCGTCGCTTTCCGCCGTGGGTAAACTTGGCGGATGGGGGAAACGATTCGCATCATCGGCATCGATCCGGGGCTGAGGCGCACCGGCTGGGGCATCGTCGAGAGCCTCGGCAATTCGCTGCGCTTCGTCGCCTCCGGCACCGTGCGTTCCGACGACAAGGCGGCGCTGGCGACGCGGCTCTGTCAATTGCATGACGGGCTGACTGAAATCCTGCATTCCGCCATGCCGCATGAGGCGGCGGTCGAGCAGACCTTCGTCAACAAGGACGCCGCAGCGACGCTGAAGCTTGGCCAGGCGCGCGGCATAGCCATGCTGGTGCCGGCGCGCGCGGGGCTTGTGGTCGCGGAATACGCGCCCAACGCGGTGAAGAAAGCGGTGATCGGCGTCGGCCATGGCGACAAGAAGCAGATCCACATGATGGTCAAGGTGCTGATGCCGAAGGCGGTCTTCGACACCGACGACGCCGCCGACGCGCTGGCCATCGCCATCTGCCATGCACATCACCGGCAGAGCGTCGCCTATCGGTTGGCCGCGTTGGCATGAGGGAGCGTTAGTCAAGGATGATCGGCAAGCTCAGGGGCACGCTGGACGAGATTGACGAGGATTTCTGCCTCGTCGACGTGCATGGCGTCGGCTATGTCGCCTACTGTTCGGCGCGCACGCTGGCGGCGCTGCCCGCACCTGGCGAGGCGGTGGTGCTGTTCATCGAGACCTATGTGCGCGAGGACATGATCAGGCTCTACGGCTTCCAGTCGGTGCTGGAACGCGAATGGTTCCGGCTCCTGCTGAACAATGTGCAAGGCGTCGGCGCCAAGGTGGCGCTGGCAGTGCTGTCGACGATGGCGCCGGCCGACCTCGCCAATGCGATTGCGTTGCGGGACATCGCCATGGTCAGCCGCGCGCCTGGCGTCGGCAAGAAGGTGGCCGAGCGCATCGTCACCGAATTGAAGAACAAGGCGCCAGCCTATGCCGGTTCTGCTTCCGGCACGATCGGCCTGAAGCAGGAACTCGGCGAGGGGGTGGCGCCGGCGCCGATCACCGACGCCGTCTCGGCGCTGGTCAATCTCGGCTATTCGCGCGATATCGCCGCCAATGCGGTGGCGGCGGCGCTGAAAGCGGCGGGCGAGGGCGCCGATGCATCCAAGCTTATCCGCTTCGGGCTGAAGGAGCTGGCGCGGTGAGACCTTGCTTGTCCGGTTCCCTGCCATATGCAAGGAAGGCGAGATGAGCCTTTCGCCCCGCCTCATTGCTCCCGACAAGCGCGGCGAGGATGCCGAGCAGACCTTGCGTCCGCAGACGCTCGGCGAGTTTGTTGGCCAGGCAGCGGTGCGGGCCAATCTCAAGGTCTTCGTCGACGCCGCCAAGGGGCGCGGCGAGGCGCTCGACCATGTGCTGTTCGTCGGACCACCGGGTCTCGGCAAGACGACGCTGGCGCAGATCATGGCGCGCGAGCTCGGCGTCAATTTCCGCTCCACGTCCGGTCCGGTCATCGCCAAGGCCGGCGATCTGGCGGCACTGCTCACCAATCTCGAAGACCGCGACGTCCTGTTCATCGACGAAATCCATCGGCTCAATCCGGCGGTCGAGGAAATCCTCTATCCGGCGATGGAGGATTTTCAGCTCGACCTGATCATCGGCGAAGGGCCGGCGGCGCGCTCGGTCAAGATCGACCTCGCCCGCTTTACCCTCGTTGCAGCTACGACGCGGCTTGGGTTGCTCACCAATCCGCTGCGCGACCGCTTCGGCATTCCGGTCAGGCTCAATTTCTACTCGGTCGAGGAACTCGAGCAGATCGTGCGGCGCGGCGCTCGCATCCTGCAGATGCCGCTCGGCGACGACGGCGCGCTGGAGATCGCGCGGCGGGCCCGCGGCACGCCGCGCATCGCCGGCCGGCTCTTGCGCCGCGTGCGCGATTTTGCATCGGTCGCTGGTGACGGCCATGTCGACCGTAGGATCGCTGACGAGGCGCTGACCCGTCTGGAGGTCGATGCGCTCGGCCTCGATGCGCTCGATCGCCGCTACCTCTCAATGATCGCCCGCAATTTCGGCGGTGGGCCAGTCGGCATCGAGACCATCGCGGCCGGGCTTTCCGAGCCGCGCGACGCCATCGAGGACATCATCGAGCCCTATCTGATCCAACAGGGTTTCATTCAGCGCACGCCACGCGGCCGCGTACTGACGGCCAATGCCTGGCGGCATCTCGGCCTAGATGCGCCGAAGGATCTGGCGCAGCAGCAGATCAGCCTGTTCCAGGAAGAGCAGTAGGTTCTCGGCTTTCCTGCGCGGTTCTTGCGCAAAATCTCCTCATCTCGGTCAGCGTGCCGGCGCAATTCCGAGATTTAACCCAGGTCTCGCCCAGGGGGACCGCCGGTCCCTGGAACAGCCGGAGCTGACCGATGATCTCCAGACGTGGTTTCCTGCGCCTCGTCGGTGGCTCGTTCTTTTCGATGGTGTCGCTCAGCGCCTATGCGATCGGCATCGAGCCGATGCTGTTGACCCATGTGACGCGCTATTCACTGACGCCGCCAAACTGGCCGGCAGGCCTGCGGCTCCGCATTGTCGCTCTTGCCGACATTCATGCCTGCCGCCCTTGGATGACGCCTGAAAGGATCGCTTCGCTTGTCAGGGATGCGAATGCATTGCGGCCAGACTTCATTGTGCTGCTTGGCGACTATACAGCCAGCATGCGTCTGGTGACGGACGGGGTGCCGGCACCGGAATGGGCGCAGGCGCTTTCCGGGCTAAAGGCGCCACTCGGCGTGCTCTCGATCCTCGGCAATCACGACTGGTGGTCGGATCTCGAAGCACAGAAGGCGGGCGCCGGGCCGGTCGTGGCGCGCAGTGCGCTCGAACATGTCGGCATTCCGGTGCTGGAGAACGATGTCGTGCGTCTGGAAAAGGACGGGCACGACTTTTGGATCGCCGGGCTGGCGGACCAACTCGCCTTCCTTCCAAGCCAGGATCACGATGGGTTCAAGGGATTGGACGATCTCGATGGCACGCTTGCCAAGGCGAGCGACGGCGCTCCCGTCATTCTGCTGGCGCATGAGCCGGATATCTTTCCTAAGGTGCCGCGGCGCGTTTCGCTGACGCTTTGCGGCCATACCCATGGCGGGCAGGTGCGGCTGTTCGGTTATTCCCCGGTCGTGCCATCGCGGTTCGGCAACCGCTTCGCCTATGGCCATGTCGTGGAGGAGAACCGCAACCTGATCGTCTCTGGCGGGCTCGGCTTCAGCATCCTGCCGGTGCGTTTTGGGATGCGCCCGGAAATTCTTTCGATCGAACTGGGTTTGGCATGAACGGCTTCAATGAAGCGACGTGATTTCGTCCATCACGTCCGGCTCGGCCTTGTCGCCGTCAAAAGCATCGACGATGCCGAAGGCGCCGCCATAGCTCCACACCGACCATGAAAAGCCGTGCGCCTCGGCGCGCGCGATCATATCCTTGACATAGGCGGCGCGGTATTGGCCCGGCATCACATAGGCATTGCCGTATTCCTGGCGGATCATGCCGAACTCGCCGAGCGTGATGTTTTCCGGTTCTATCCCATTGGCCTTGGCCCAGGCTTCGACGGTCTTGAACGGCGCGTCCATGACAGCGAGCAGCCTTTCGTCCGTATCCATGCTGGCCACCTGTTCATCAAGGTAGGCGAGCAGTCCGTTCTGGCGCGCCCATGGCGCCTCGGCCTTGATCCTGGCGCGGATCGTGTCGAGCGTCATATCAAGCTCAGCACGCGGCACAGCGGTCAGCGGATAGGGCAGGCCGGTGACATAGGGGATGAAATCGCCGGCCCAGGTGGCGCCCTGATGGGTGAGCAGGAACGGATCGTAGGAATGGAAGGTCCAGATGATGTTGTCGTCGGGAATCGCCTTCGGGTCGATCCTGGCCAGCGATGTCGCATTGGAATAGCAGGCGCCGGTCAGGATCAGGGTCAGCTTCGTCGCCGACGCACGCGCCGCCGCGAACAGTTTTTGCTGACGCTCCGGCCACAGGCTGGTGCCGTCACCGTCGCAGTCGACGATCGGCTCGTTCATCAATTCGAAGGCGACCTTTGTCGGATCTTCCGCCGCCAGCGTGCGCGCCATCTTGCGCACCATTTCGACATAGGCGTCGAAAATCTTGGGGTCGTCCATCACCTGGCCCATGCCGATCTTGCGGCCGCCACCGGCCGGGATCAAATGCATGTCGACGATCACCTTCAAGCCGGCGCGATTGACCATGCGCACCGAGTCCAGCACGCTGGCATAGAGGTCGTCGCGCAGCGCCAGCGTCTCGCCGGACAGGAACGGCGAAGGATCGACCGGCATGCGCAGGAAATCGAAGCCGGCGCTCTTCAGCGCCTTGAGATCATCCTCCTTGAGGAATTTGCGCCATTCTGGATAGGGCAATATGGCCTGCCGGTCGCCCCATTTGTCCTCGCCCGGCCATGTCGTCCATTGGTCGAGGTTGAGGCCGCGCTTCATAGAGAAGGTCGCGGCCTGGCCCGGTAGCGCCAGCGCGACGAGCATAAGCAGCCCTGCCATCAAGGTCTTGATCATCGCCGTCAACAGTGCCATCGGGTTCCTGCGCCCACAAACACCTGCCCGCTCGGGCCAGAAAAGGAAAGCGCGATGGACGATCATGGTGAATCGGCGGCTCTGTCCGCAGGGCTTTCCGGGGCGCTGACCGAGTTCGGCCACCGGCTGTTGGCGCGGGTCTATTACGCCGACACCGATTTCTCCGGCGTCGTCTACCACGCGCGCTATCTCGAATTCTTCGAGCGCGGCCGTTCCGATTATCTTAGGCTCGCCGGTGTCCACCATACCGAGCTTGCCGACGGCAAGCATGGCGAGAAGATAGTCTGGGTGGTGCGGCGCATGGAGATCGATTTCCGCTCGCCCGCCCGCATGGACGACATCCTGACCATCGATACGCGCACCGAGGACATTTCCGGCGCCCGCATCTTCATGGCGCAGCAACTGAAGCGCGGCGACGAGGTGCTGGTCGAGGCGCGGGTCGAAGCGGCGATCATGGGCGAGAACGGCCGGCCGCGCCGCTTCCCGAAGGAATGGGTGGCCGCGTTCATGCCGCGAGCCGCTGGCTAGAACTCTCTTCCTGGCACGAGGGAAGGCCCTGGTAGATCCGGCGGCTGGTGCGCCAGAGGCGCGGCAATGCGCCGCGCTATGCGTCCTAACCCATCCTTAACCATAACGGTTCATGAAGAGATTGGTGAAGATTGGAAGAATCCACGCGCCTTCCTTTCACCAATATTTGCCCCGAAAAGGCCGCCAACGGTGCATTTGGGGTTGTTCCGCGAGCTTTGCGCGCACGGACCACAAGGGATGCCCATGGGCCAGCCGTCAGCGATGCCCGGAAAATTCTTAAGGACGTAACCATGGAAAACATCGCACTCGCCGAACCGGGCGCGCATTTGTCGATTTGGGCGCTGTTCATGCAGGCCGGCTGGGTGGTCAAGCTGGTCATGATCGGCCTGCTCTGCGCCTCGATCTGGACCTGGGCGATCATCGTCGACAAGCTCGTCGCCTATGCCCGTATGCGGCTGGCGCTCAATCGCTTCGAGCAGGTGTTCTGGTCGGGACAGTCGCTGGAGGAACTCTACCGCACGCTCGCCGACCGCAAGACCACTGGCATGGGCGCCATCTTCGTCGCCGCCATGCGCGAGTGGAAGAAGAGCTTCGAGAAGGGCGCGAAGTCGCCACTCGGCCTGCAGACCCGTATCGACAAAGCGATGGACCTGGCGCTGACCCGCGAGATGGAGCGGCTGGAAGGCCGCCTCGGCTTCCTCGCCACCACGGGCTCGGCCGCGCCCTTCATCGGCCTGTTCGGCACCGTCATCGGCATCATGACTTCGTTCCAGGCGATCGCTGCTTCCAAGAACACCAGCCTGTCGGTGGTGGCACCCGGCATCGCCGAAGCGCTGCTGGCCACGGCCATCGGCCTGCTCGCGGCAATCCCCGCCGTCATCGCCTACAACAAGCTGTCATCGGACGCGAACAAGATCGCCATGCGCATGGAGGGCTTCGCCGACGAGTTCTCCGCCATACTCTCGCGCCAAATCGATGAAAAAGTAGCGCCGAAGGCCTGAGGAGTAACGAGATGGGTATGTCCGTAGGCATGGCGGGGCGCGGCGGGCGCGGCCACAGGCGGCGTGGCCGCCATCACGCGCTGATATCGGAAATCAACGTCACGCCGATGGTCGACGTGATGCTGGTGCTGCTGATCATCTTCATGGTCGCCGCACCCTTGCTGACGGTCGGCGTGCCGATCGACCTGCCGGACACGCAGGCCAAGGCGATGAACGTCGACACGCAACCGATCACCGTTTCGATTAACGCCACCGGCCAGATCTATCTCCAGGAAACCGAGATCCCGATCGAGGAACTGGTGGCGAAGCTGCAGGCGATCTCGAAGACCGGCTACGACGAGCGCATCTTCATCCGCGGCGACAAGTCGACCGACTATGGCACCGCCATGAAGGTGATGGCCCGTATTTCGGCTGCCGGCTACAAGAATATCGGCCTGGTTTCGCTACAGGAACAGGATCAATAACCCCAAGATGAGGACCGGCCTCACCACATCGGTGATCTTGCATACGGTGGCGCTGGCCTTCGGCCTCTTCACCTTGTCCTCACCGCCCGCGATGCCCGCCTCCGATGTGGAATCGGTGGCGGTCGACATTGTGCCGATGGAAGCGATGGCGCAGGCCCTGCAGGGCGACAAGAAAGCGGTGATGCACGAGAAGCCGGCGCCGACGCCGACCAAGCGGCCGGACATCGTTCCCGATGCCCAGAAGGTCGGCGAAAACAGCGTCGATACCGACAAGCCGATAACGGACGAAGCCAAGCCGAAGCCGGTCGATTTGGCGGAAGCGCCGCCGCCAGCGCCGACGCCGGTCGAAAAGCCGAAGCCCGAGGACGTGCCGAAGCCGAAGGAGCAGCCGAAGCCGGTTCCGGCGACGGAGGTGGCGCCGGTGCCGCAGCCGAAGGAAGAGGTCAAGCCCGAACCGGTCAAGCAGGCGGAGCCCAAGCCGACACCGGCCAAGGAGCCGCCGCCGGCCCCGCCGCAGGACAAGACCGCCGCGATCGAGCCGAAGCCGGAGGTCAAGCCCGATGCCGTGGCCGAGGCGATTGCCCAGGAGCCGCCGACCGAGACGACGCAACTGCCGGATTCAGCGCCGGCGCCTCAAGCTCGCCCGAAGCCGCAGCCGGCGCAGGCCGAAAGCGCCAAGGCGCCGGACCGCAAGGACGCCGACAAGCCGGTCAAGGAAGCCTCGTCCAAGCCGAAATCGGACGACAAGCAATTCAATGCCGACGAAATTTCCGCCTTGCTCGACAAGCAGAAGCCGTCGGGCGGCGGCGCCAAGCGCTCGACCCAGCAGTCCTCGCTCGGCGGCGAAAAGGACCAGGGCCAGAAGCTCTCCAGGTCGGAGCAGGGAGCATTGGAGTCTCAGCTCGGCGGCTGCTGGACCCTTCCGGTCGGGCTCGAAGGCTCGGAGAATTTCGTCGTCGTGGTCCGGTTCAATCTGGACGCCTCCGGCAAGCTGACCGGCCGGCCGGCCGTCGAAAAATCGAGCGGCAACCGACCGTTCGACGAAAGTGCCGTGCGCGCGGTTCAGAAATGTGATGTGGCCGGCCTGCAGGTTCCGGCCGGCAAGCAAGACATCTGGTCCGACATCCGGGTCACGTTCGACCCAAGGGAGATGCTTGGCCTCTAGGCCCGGGCGTCGACACAATCAAGGAAGAGAAGCGAGAAGATATGAAATCCATTCTCAAGCCGTTCCTGGCGATCGCAGCGATGGCGCTGGGCATGACCGCTGCCGCCACCTTGCCTGCGTATGCGCTGGTTGAGCTCAACGTCAACAAGGGCAATGTCGAGCCGCTGCCGATCGCCATCACCGATTTCCAGGGTGGCGATGCGCTGGGCGCGGAGATTTCCGGCATCGTCAGCGCCGATCTGAAACGCTCCGGCCTGTTCGCGCCGATCGACAAGAGCGCCTTCATCGAGAAGATTTCCAGTCCGGATGCGACACCGCGCTTCGACGACTGGAAGGTGATCAACGCGCAGGCGCTGGTCACTGGCAGCGTTACCAAGGAAGCCGACGGCCGCATCCGCGCCCAATACCGGCTTTGGGACACTTTCGCCGGCCAGCAGATGTCGGGCGAACAGTTCTTTGCCAACGATGCCAATCAGCGACGCGTCGCCCATATCATCGCCGACGCCATCTATGAGCGGCTGACCGGCGAGAAGGGCTATTTCGACACACGCGTCGTCTTCATCGACGAATCCGGCGCCAAGAACGCGCGCAAGAAGCGGCTCGCCATCATGGACCAGGATGGCGCCAACGTTCGCTATCTCTCGAACGGCAAGTCGATCGTGTTGACGCCGCGCTTCTCGCCGAACCGGCAGGAAATCACCTATATGTCGTATGAAAGCGGCCAGCCCCGGGTCTATCTCCTGCAGATCGAGACGGGGCAGCGCGAACTGGTCGGCAACTTTCCCGGCATGACCTTCGCGCCGCGCTTCTCGCCCGACGGACAGAAGGTGATCATGAGCCTGCTGCGCGACGACGGCAATTCCAACATCTTCGCCATGGATCTGCGAAGCCGCTCGACCACCAGGCTCACCAATTCGACGGCCATCGACACCTCGCCGTCCTATTCGCCGGACGGCAGCAAGGTGGTGTTCACCTCGGACCGAGGCGGCCGCGCGCAGATCTATGTGATGGGCGCCGACGGCTCCGGCCAGACCCGAATTTCCTTTGGCGACGGCGTCTATTCGACGCCGGTATGGTCGCCGCGCGGCGACCTCATCGCCTTCACCAAGCAGACCGCCGGCGAATTCCAGATCGGCGTCATGAAGACCGACGGTTCGGGTGAGCGCATCCTGTCCTCCGGCTTCCAGCAGGAGGGACCGACCTGGGCGCCCAATGGCCGCGTGCTGATGTTCTTCCGGGATTCGGCCGGTGGGCCGAAACTGGTTTCGGTCGATCTCACCGGCCGCAACGAACAGTCGATCCCGACGGCGAATTTCGCTTCGGACCCGGCTTGGTCGCCACTGCTGGAATAAAACCAGGGCGATTTCGACCGAGCCTCCCGCTAGCTTCGTTGCAACTTGGCAACAGTGCCTCAAAAGCCCCGTTTTGGGGCTTTTTTCACGTCAAGGACGCGTTTTGGCCGCATTTCCGCCTACGGTCCGCGACCACTGTGGCGCTCGGCCATTTCGGCTGCGGACGGCGGCCGAAACCAAATTTTAACCGTGTTTCTTGAATGCCGGTTAACCCAAACGTGGTTACTGGGTGATCAACGAAATCACTCGAAATGCGAAGGAGAGGCGGCATGGGCCGTATCGCAAGACTTACCACAAACCCGGTGATGATCGCACTGGTCGCGATGCTCGCCATCACCGGTTGCGCCTCGAAGAAGACCCCGAACAGCGCCGCCGACCTTGGCCTCAACGGCGCTGGTGCTGCCACGCCCGGATCGGCCCAGGACTTCACCGTCAACATCGGCGACCGCATCTTCTTCGACACAGATTCGTCCTCGATTCGCGCCGACGCGCAGACGACGCTTTCGCGCCAGGCACAGTGGCTGAACCAGTACAAGCAATACGCCATCGTCATCGAAGGCCATGCCGACGAGCGCGGCACGCGCGAATACAATCTGGCGCTCGGCGCCCGCCGCGCCGCCGCCACCCGCGACTTCCTCGTCGCCCGGGGCGTTTCGGCCAGCCGCCTGAAGACCATCTCCTACGGCAAGGAGCGTCCGGTCGCGGTCTGCGACGACATCTCCTGCTGGTCGCAGAACCGCCGCGCCGTCACCACGCTCAGCGGCGCCGGTTCTTGATCGGCAGAAATGCCACACCTCGATACGAAAGGCGGCCATCTGGCCGCCTTTTTCATATGTGACCTCCGGAAACAAAATTTGGCCGAAGTCTCACGTCCTGCTAAGAGCCGAGAGCGCTTGGTCCCACTCTGACCGAAGGGCGCAAAAGACAAACAATTTTCACGGCGAGAGGCACATGCATTTCAGAACGGTCTTGAGCGGCACGCTTGCGTTGCTGCTCGTATCAAGCGCCGCCACACATGCTAGCGGTACCGGGGCAAGCGCCACCGGCCAGCCAGCAGACAGTGGGTTCTCCTTCCATCTGCCGACGCTTGGCATTTTCGGCGAAAAGAAGAAGGCGGACCAACAGCAGATCGCGCAGCAGGGCGGGGCTGGCGTCACCGGCCTGGAAGACCAGCTCCGGCAGATGAACGGCAAGATCGAGGAACTCAATTTCCAGATCTTGCAGATGCAGGAACAGATCCGCAAGCAGCAGGAAGACAACGAATTCCGCTTCCAGCAGTTGGAAGGCGGTTCGCAGGGTGCGCAGCAGCCGCCCGAGCAGAAGAAGTCGGAAGCCCCTCCTCAGGATAACAACACCGACAGCAGCGTCGCCGAGGCTCCGGCCGACGCGGCTACACCACCCGCCGGTGGCCAGAGCGCCGGAGAGGTCATCGTCGAATCGCCCACAGGCGATCCCGGCAAGGTAGTGACCGGCGCACCGCCGAAGACATTCGGCACCATCACCGTCGACAAGAACGGCAATGTGGTCAACGCCGACGGCACGACGACGGCTCCGGCTGAGTCTGCCGCACCGGCCGCCGGCGCAAATACCGGCAAGGCCGATGGCACGGTGGTCGCGGCGCTGCCTTCGACCAATGACCCGGAGGAGCTCTACCGCAACTCCTACCAGTTCATCCTGTCTGGCGACTACAGCACCGCCGAACAGGGGTTTCGCGATCATATCGCTCGTTTCCCCAAGGACGCCAGGGCAGCGGACGCGCATTACTGGCTGGGTGAATCGCTGCTCGGACAGCAGAAATACCGCGACGCGGCCGAGACGTTCCTCGCCGCCAGCAAGGACTATCCGAAGGCCAAGAAGGCGCCGGACATGCTGCTGAAGCTCGGCGTGTCGCTGGTCGGGTTGAACCAGCGCGACGTGGCCTGCGCCACCTTCGGCGAAATCGGCAAGCGTTATCCCGGCATCTCGGGCGCGCTCAAGGAACGCGTCAAGCAGGAAAGGGCGCTGGCGGCGTGCTAGTTTTTCTCCTGCATGTGGTTGCCCCGGCCCCGCTTTTGGGCGACATGCATTGATGCTCCAAACCGAGCCGGATCTTTCGGAACGCCTTTTTTTTGAGATCGATTTTACCAACGGCGCTGTTGCAGCCGTGTCCGGCGGCAGCGATTCGACCGCCCTCCTCCTCCTCCTCAAAGACCATCTCGACCGTACCGCGCCCGCAACGAAACTGCTGGCGGTGACGATCGATCACGGCCTGCGGCCGGATGCGGCAAGTGAGGCGCGAGCGGTGGCCGGCGTCTGCGCGGAACGCGGCATTGCTCATCGCATCCTGGCCTGGTCTGGGCCGAAGCCGTCGAGCGGCCTGCCCGCCGCCGCGCGCGAGGCACGCTATCGGCTGCTGGCCGAGGCCGCCGAGGGGGAAGGCATCGGCCTGATCCTGACCGGGCACACGGCCGACGACCAGGCCGAGACCGTGCTGATGCGACAAGCACGTGACGAGCAGGAAGGACGAGGTGTTGCCGGTATGGCGCCGGCCACCCTCTATGATTGGCAAAGCTGGATCGTAAGGCCGCTGCTTGATACACAGCGGGCGACCCTGCGCGAAATCCTGCGGCGCGCAAGTGTCGGCTGGGCCGAAGATCCGACCAATGAGGACGATGCTTTCGAGCGGCCTCGCATCCGCGCAGCGCTCGCGGCCGCGGATGGCGGACAGCGCATGGGCAACGCGCTAGCGCTGGCCGGCCGCGCGGCCACCGAGCGCGAAGAGCTTGGCCGTCGGGCGGCCGCGCTGATCCGCGGTTACGCCTCCCAGCCGGCCGATGGCCTCATCCGCCTCGATCCGGACTTTGTGACATCCGGCGACGACCGCGCTGTCGTCTATGCATTGCGCATCCTGCTGGCGACCGTCGGCGGCGTTGGCTTCCTGCCCGACCAGGCCCGCAGCGAAGTCTTGTTCGACCGGCTGAGGGGCGAGCCGTTTCGCGCCACCCCCTTTGGCGCCGCCCCGTTTCGCGCCACATTGTCGCGGACGGCAGTCGACGCGCGGCGCGCCGGCATCTTCCTGCGTCGCGAAGCCCGCAACTTGCCACCCGCGGCTCCAGCAGAGGAAAATGCCCTCTGGGATGGCCGCCGCCGGATCACATTGAGCGACAAATCGGATGCATTGGTGATCGCATCGCTGTCGATCGCCCCGCTCGGGGTGGCCTCCGCCGCAAAGCACGCAAATGCCAGGGACGGCACGCCACCAAACCTCGTCCGCGCTGCGCTGGCGGTCGAACCGGCGCTGTGGCGCGGCGGCAAATGCCTTGGTTTATCGGGGAATAGTCAAGTTGCGGCCGCCGTCGCCTTCCAGCCGGTCGTTGCGCCCTTTGCCCGCTTCCTGCCATCCTTCGATCTGGAGCCGGCCGGGGCAGTTGCCGAGCTTGTCGGCGCACCGCCTGCTCCGGTTCTGCCTTTCGGCCGCCGCAGTGCCGGTTCATGATGGGGCGAAAGCTTAACCGAGACATGCTGTTTGGCTTGGCAAGGGGAGGCGCCCTCCCTATGTTAGGCTCAAGCTTCCTCTTATGACGCGTGTCCGCCGGCGGACACCAACGGGACAATTGATGAATCCGAATTATCGCAATCTCGCGCTCTGGGCGATCATAGCGGTCCTGCTCATCGCCCTCTTCAATCTGTTCCAGACGCCGCAGACGCGCGGCGCATCGAGCGATGTCCCCTATTCGCAGTTCCTGCAGGACGTCGCGGCGGGCCGGGTCAAGACGGTGACGATCGCGGGTGCCCGCATCTCCGGCACCTATACGGACAGTTCCACCGGCTTCCAGACCTATTCGCCGGGCGATCCGTCGCTGGTTTCAAGGCTGGAGGACAAGAACGTCACCATCAATGCGCGCCCCGAATCCGATGGCTCCAATTCGCTGTTCGGCTATCTCATCTCTTGGCTGCCGATGATCCTGATCCTTGGCGTCTGGATATTCTTCATGCGCCAGATGCAGTCCGGCTCCGGCCGCGCCATGGGCTTCGGCAAGTCGAAGGCCAAACTTTTGACCGAGGCGCATGGCCGCGTCACGTTCCAGGATGTCGCCGGCGTCGACGAGGCCAAGGAAGATCTGGAAGAGATCGTCGAGTTCCTGCGCGATCCGCAGAAGTTCCAGCGGCTCGGCGGCAAGATTCCGCGCGGTGTGCTTTTGGTCGGCCCTCCCGGAACCGGCAAGACGCTGCTTGCCCGCTCGGTCGCCGGTGAGGCCAATGTGCCGTTCTTCACCATTTCCGGCTCGGACTTCGTCGAGATGTTCGTCGGCGTCGGCGCGAGCCGTGTGCGCGACATGTTCGACCAGGCCAAGAAGAATGCCCCCTGCATCATCTTCATCGACGAAATCGACGCGGTCGGCCGCCATCGCGGCGCCGGCCTCGGTGGCGGCAACGATGAACGCGAACAGACGCTGAACCAGTTGCTGGTCGAGATGGACGGTTTCGAATCCAACGAAAGCATCATCCTGATCGCCGCCACCAACCGCCCCGACGTGCTCGACCCGGCGCTGCTCAGGCCCGGCCGTTTCGACCGCCAGGTGGTGGTGCCGAACCCCGACATCGTCGGTCGCGAGAAGATACTGAAGGTGCATGTGCGCAACGTGCCGCTGGCGCCCAATGTCGACCTCAAGGTGGTCGCGCGCGGCACGCCGGGCTTTTCCGGCGCCGATTTGATGAACCTCGTCAACGAATCCGCCCTGATGGCTGCGCGGCGCAACAAGCGTCTCGTCACCATGGCCGAGTTCGAGGACGCCAAGGACAAGATCATGATGGGCGCCGAGCGCCGCTCGTCGGCGATGACCCAGGCCGAGAAGGCACTCACCGCCTATCACGAGGCCGGCCACGCGATCCTGGCGCTCAACGTGCCGTCGGCCGACCCGCTGCACAAGGCGACCATCATCCCGCGCGGCCGCGCGCTTGGCATGGTCATGCAGTTGCCGGAGGGCGACCGCTATTCGATGAGCTACAAATACATGATCTCGCGCCTTGCCATCATGATGGGCGGCCGTGTCGCCGAGGAGTTCAAGTTCGGCAAGGAAAACATCACTTCCGGCGCCTCCTCGGACATCGAGCAGGCGACCAAGCTGGCGCGCGCCATGGTTACGCGCTGGGGCTTTTCCGACAAGCTCGGGCACGTTGCCTATGGCGACAACCAGGAAGAAGTCTTCCTCGGCCACTCGGTGGCCCGAACGCAGAACGTCTCTGAAGAGACGGCGCAGATCATCGACGCCGAAGTGCGCCGGCTGATCGACGAGGCCTATTCGACGGCGAAGTCCATCCTGACCAAGAAGAAGAGGGAATGGATCGCGCTGGCTGAAGGGCTGCTGGAGTACGAGACGCTGTCGGGCGAGGAGATCAAGCAGCTGATCGCCGGCCACAAGCCAGCGCGCGATCTCGGCGACGACACGCCGCCGAGCCGAGGCTCGGCCGTGCCGAAGTCCGGCCGCCGCAAGAAGGGCCCGGAGCCCGAAGGCGGCATGGAGCCCCAGCCGTCAAGCTGAGGTCGGCCGGGACAATTGATTTCGAAACGCCGCGGCTGGACCGCGGCGTTTTTGTTTGGAAGGCCTCGTTGTCGGTCAGTCGTAGCTTGAAATCTTGCCGCAAGGGTGGGCGCTGTTCGCTTGGATTTGACGTCAGGACGGACCAATTGTCGAAACTGGTGCTGCCCCTCATCCGCCTGCCGGCACCTTACTGCCCGTATAGTGACAGCGAGAAGGGGGCTGGCCGCAACCTCGGCGCCTTTCCCGCAACGTTGGTGATTGGCGGAATCGTTCTTGACAGGGCCCCGTCACTATACGGGAAATGATGCCGGCAGATGAGGGGGCGGCACCAGCGCTCGCGAATGTCATCGCCAACTGCTTCGACTCAGCCGACATGCCCCCCGCGCGGCGGCAAAAAGCCCGCGAACCTTGCGGTTCGCGGGCTTTCGGTTCGTTCAGATCGTACTGTCGCCGATCAGCTCTTCAGCCTGGCGTTGCACAGGCTGTAGAAGCCGCCGCCTTTCTGGATCCACTTGAGGCCGCCCAGCGTATTGGCGTCCTTGTTGGCATAGTAGGTTTCGAGGCAGGTGTGCATGCGGCCCTTGGCGGGAGTCTCGCCGGCAAACTTCTTCGAGATCGCCGTCGGGAACTTGACGCCCCTGGGCGCCGTGACGGTCGGTGTTTCCGGGTCGCTGGTATAGCTTGCCTCATCGGGAGCCGGTACGGTGTCGTCGTCGGATGCACCGGCGCCGCACGAGCTCTTGCGGAAATCGTTCCACTTCATGCCGTTCAGCGTGTTGCCGGCCTTGGCAGCCTGATATTTGGCGCTGCAATCGGCCATGCTGAGGCCTTTGCCGGTGTCAGTGGTGGTCGCAGCCGTGGTTGTCGTGTTGGCGGGTTCTGCCGCGGCGTTGGCGCCGGCGGCACATTCGCTCTTGCGGAAGTCGTTCCACTTCATGCCGTTCAGCGTGCCAGCGGCTTTCGCGGCCTGATACTTGGTGCTGCATTCTTTCGCCGTCAGCCCTGGTGCGGTGTCATCAGCCGCCGCTGCCGACTTGGTCGTCTTGGCAGGCGTTGTGTCGACCGCGGCGGTGGTACCGGCGGCGCATTCGGTCTTGCGGAAATCGTTCCACTTCATCCCGTTCAGCGTACCGGCGGCTTTCGCGGCCTGATACTTGGTGCTGCATTCCTTCGCCGTCAGACCCGGCGCCGCGTCGTCCGTGGCCGCGGCCTTGGTCGTGTCGGTGGCCTTTGCCGTCTTCTTGGCCGGCTTGGTGTCAGTGGTGGTGGCACTGGCGTCGGCGCCGCATTCGGCCTTGCGGAACTGGTT
The DNA here is from genome assembly GCF_002529485.1 of Mesorhizobium sanjuanii. NCBI lineage: Bacteria > Pseudomonadati > Pseudomonadota > Alphaproteobacteria > Hyphomicrobiales > Phyllobacteriaceae > Mesorhizobium > Mesorhizobium sanjuanii. The sequence goes on along the minus strand of NZ_NWQG01000052.1, from coordinate 19,639 downwards.
CCAGTTCTGCCCGTTCAGTGTTCCCGCATCCTTGGCCGCGTTGTACTTGGTGCTGCACTCGGCCATGGTCAGCGCGTTGGCCGGCGCCGCCAGGAACAAGGTCGCGACGGCAAGGCCCGTCATAGTGGCAAGTCGATGGATGAGCATGGCGTTTTCTCCGTTGCTGCCGCCCATATTATGTCCCTAGCAAAATCCATAGCGCTCAACGGGCGGTTGCGCCAGATGCTAGTCCGCAGGGAGCGTAAAGAAAACGCGTTCTTTGCGACAAGGTGATGAAATCGTTGCCGATCATCGGTTCCAGGCAAGAGGTTTTGGCGGCTGCATTCGCACCAATTTGCGCTTTTGCCGGTACCAGACTATCGCAGCAAGGCCGTCCTGTGGTAGCAATCGCCCGGTTTGGCCTGGAGTTCCTGAACCCCGACGCGGTTTCATTGGCGAAAGCTTTAAATCCACCGCGCCGGCGTGACACAAAACACACAAAACAATGATTTTCTAAGGATTGATAACGCACAATCATTCAATGTGATGATAGGGGCTCCGGCCAATTGTGGCATGAGTTCTCGGGAAGAACCATCGAGGAAGGTGGCTGGCATGGCAGGACGTTATTTCGGCACGGACGGTATTCGCGGGCGCGCGAACAGGTTTCCAATGACGGCGGAGGTCGCGATGAGGGTCGGCATGGCCGCCGGCCTTTCGTTCCAGCGCGGCAGCCACCGCCACCGCGTCGTGCTCGGCAAGGACACCAGGCTTTCCGGCTACATGATCGAGAATGCGATGGTGGCTGGCCTGTGCGCCGCCGGCATGGACGTGTTCCTGCTCGGCCCGATCCCGACGCCTGCTGTCGCCATGCTGGTGCGCTCGCTGCGCGCCGATATCGGTGTGATGATCTCGGCCTCGCACAATCCCTACTACGACAACGGCATCAAGCTGTTCGGCCCCGACGGCTACAAGCTCTCCGACGAGATCGAGGAGCGCATCGAGGGGATGCTCGACAAGGACATCGAGCTGGCGCTCGCCGATTCGGACGGGCTTGGCCGCGCCAAGCGCGTCGACGGCGTGCATGACCGCTATATCGAATTCGCCAAGCGCACGCTGCCACGGTCAATGTCGCTTTCGGGGCTGCGCATCGTCGTCGATTGTGCCAATGGCGCCGCCTACAAGGTGGCGCCCGAGGCGCTGTGGGAACTCGGCGCCGATGTCGTCGCCCTCAATGTCGACCCCAACGGCTTCAACATCAACAAGGAATGCGGCTCGACCCATCCGGCCGGCCTGCAGAAGAAGGTGCACGAAGTGCGCGCCGATATCGGCATTGCGCTCGACGGTGACGCCGACCGCGTCGTCATCGTCGATGAAAATGGCGCCATCGTCGATGGCGACCAGATCATGGCGCTGATCGCGGAGTCCTGGCAGCAGAGCGGACGACTGGCCGGCGGCGGCGTCGTCTCGACGGTGATGTCCAATCTCGGCCTCGAACGCTTCCTCGGCGACATGAACCTGCAACTGCACCGCACCAAGGTCGGCGACCGCTACGTCGTTGAGCACATGCGCGCGCATGGTCTGAATGTCGGCGGCGAACAGTCGGGCCACATCGTGCTGTCCGATTTTTCCACGACCGGCGACGGCCTCGTCTCGGCGCTGCAGGTGCTCGCCTGCATCAAACGGCAGAACCGGCCGGTCAGCGAATTGTCGAAGAAGTTCGAGCCGGTGCCGCAGCTTCTGAAGAACGTCCATATTTCCGGCGGCAAGCCGCTCGAGGAAGCCCCGGTCAAGGCGGCGATCGAGGATGCGCGCCATCGCCTCGGCAAAGCCGGGCGCCTGGTCATCCGGCCGTCCGGCACGGAGCCGCTCATTCGCGTCATGGCGGAAGGCGACGACCAGCAACTGGTCGAGGCGGTCGTCAACGACATCGTCGGGGTCATTTCGGAAGCGCGCAGCGCAGCCTGATCCCTGCGCCTGTCCAAACTGAAGTCTGCTAGAAAGCCCGCCCTCCGGCGGGCTTTTTCGTTTGATTTGCGCGTCCGCCACCTGCAGCCACGGCTGTCCCAATCCCTGGAATTCTAAAGATTCGTGGTTAAGCAATAGGGTTAAATGCCTTTTAACCTTTGCAATTCATTATCCACGTTGAAATCAACCGCAGCCGGACGCATTCGCCGTTCCGAGGGTTCTTAGGGGTGACAAGTATGTTCAATACAGCAAGAATGGCCCTCTTTGCCGCGCTGTTGGCGGGCGTAGCCGGACCGGCGTTCGCCGCCGACTTCGTGGAGCCGCCCGTGGTCGAGCAGGCGCCGCCGGCGCCCGTCTATGAACAGCCGGTGGATGTTGGTGGCTGGTATATTCGCGGTGATATCGATTATCACTGGTCGGATTTCCGTGGCGCCGACTACATCACCTACGGGCCGCCGCCCGGCACAAACAGTTTCAGCAGCGGCGATCTGAAAGGGGCCTTTTCGTTCGGCGGCGGTGTCGGCTACAAGATGAACGATCATTTCCGTACGGATTTGACCGCCGACTACTGGTTCAACTCGGACTTCGATGGCGCAACTACAGATGGCGTAACGACATCGACCGAGGTGTCGAAAATGAGCGCCTTGTTGCTGCTCGCCAACGCCTATGTCGATATCGGCACATGGCAAGGCATCACCCCCTATGTCGGCGCCGGCATCGGCGGCGCACGCGTGAAATGGGACAATGTCAGGGATCCGAATACCACCGAATTCAACCCCGGTACCTCCAACTGGCGGTTCGCTTACGCTCTGATGGCCGGTGCTTCCTACTGCCTGACTGACAAAGTGATCCTCGACGCAGGCTACCGGTTCTCCCACATCCAGGGAGGCCGCATGTTCGAGTATGACGTAAGCAGCTCCGGCCCAGGCTTCGATCGCGGCTTCAATACGCACGAGGTGCGCGGCGGTTTGCGCTATCAATTCGGCGGTAACAATGGGTGTGCCGCGCCGCAGGCTGTCTACGAACCGGAACCCGAGCCGGTCTACACCAAGTAAGCGCATTCAAAAGACAAGCATCCCCGAACCGCCCGGCCAGCGCCGGGCGGTTTTCATTTAGGCTGCTCCAGATGAGAACCGATCTAAGCTTGTGCGAAGCGCATTGCATGTCGTTGTCGCAAAACCGCGGCACACTTTTGCACGACATCCACAAGACGAGAGTCGTTCAAATCAATTCGGTAACTCCCTGTTATCCTTAACCCCCACTTAACCACTATGGTTAACAATGCCTCCTGAGATGGCGCTTGCGAAAGGTGCCAAGTTCGGGAGTCGGGGACCATGACATTTAAAACGCGCATAGCGCTGGCGCTCGCCGCAATCATGCTTACGCCGCTGTCGCAGGCGCTCGGCGCCGACTACGATCCGCCTGTCTATGTCGACCAGGCGCCTGACTATGTGCCGGTCGAGGTCGGCTCAGGATGGTATCTGCGCGGCGATGTCGGCTACGCGTTCAGCCATCCGTTCGAGCGCCAGGAGACAGCGATCGATCCCTTGAACAGTTTTTGGTCGAATGACAGCCTGTTTACGGGCAGCATCGGCATGGGGTACCATTTCAACGACTATCTTCGCGCGGAGTTGAACGCCGGGATTCTGCCGAGCAACAAGTTCGGCGACCATCAAGATCTTGCGGCCACCTGCGACGGTTCGACGCTTATCAGGGATGCCAACGACGACATTGTAAGCGCCGCCGCTACGCAGAACTGTGACAGGTCCGACAGCGCGTCCAACAAGGGCTACAGCCTGATGGCCAATGGCTATGTCGACCTCGGCACATACGTCGGGATTACGCCCTATGTCGGTGGCGGGCTCGGCGTGGCCTACACCAAGTACTACAGGAATCTCGGCGCGCGCGATTGCGTCGAAGCGGCCCCAGACCCTTCCGGAACCGGTGGATTCTCCTGCGATGACCCTGCAGGATACGGGGGCACGACCGACTCGGAGGCCAAATTCAATCTCGCCTACTCGATCGGCGCCGGTCTTTCCTACCAGGTGACCAAGAATGTGTCGGTCGACCTCGGCTACGAATATTTCTCCGTGCCAAACGCGAAATACGTCGCGTTTGATGGGGGCCTTTTCAATATTCACAAAGGTATAGATTATCAGACTGTCAAACTCGGCTTTCGCTACGACCTCTGGTAGGCTCGATCGAAGCGAAGCAAATTGCAGCGGCGGGTCTTTGGCCCGCCGTTTGCGTTACGGCCCTTTCGCCGCAGCCGGCCAGTATCCTTCCAGCGACAAAGACTTTCCTCTTGACGCCGGAAACCTGAACGCATATCGCCGTCCGTGGGCCACCCCTCCCCAACGAGGGGCCACTATCTGGAAGGATAGACCACGATGACGACGCATACGAAGCCCGGACTCCGTCCGGCGAACCCCCATTTTTCCTCAGGTCCCTGCGCAAAACGCCCCGGCTGGTCGGTCGAGGCGCTGAGCAATGCCGCGCTTGGACGCTCCCACCGTGCCAAGATCGGCAAGGCCAAGCTCGAACAGGCGATCGAGCTGACGCGCGAGATCCTTCAGGTCCCGGCTGATTATCGCATCGGCATCGTGCCGGCGTCGGACACCGGCGCGGTTGAGATGGCGCTGTGGTCGCTGCTCGGCGAGCGCGGCGTCGACATGGTCGCCTGGGAAAGCTTCGGCTCCGGCTGGATCACCGATGTGGTCAAGCAGCTGAAGCTCGCCGACGTACGCAAGATCGAAGCCGGCTACGGCGTGCTGCCCGACCTTGCAAAGATCGATTTCGACCGCGATGTGGTCTTCACCTGGAACGGCACGACCTCAGGCGTGCGCGTTCCCAATGGCGATTTCATTCCGGCCGCTCGCAAAGGTCTGACCATCTGCGATGCGACCTCGGCGGCGTTTGCGCAACGCCTCGATTTCAGCAAGCTGGATGTCGTCACCTTCTCCTGGCAGAAAGTGCTGGGCGGCGAGGGCGCACACGGTATGCTGATCCTCAGCCCGCGCGCCGTCGAGCGGCTGGAGAGCTACAAGCCGGCCTGGCCGCTGCCAAAAATCTTCCGCCTCACCTCGGGCGGCAAGCTCATCGAAGGCATCTTCAAGGGCGAGACCATCAACACACCATCGATGCTTTGCGTGGAGGATTATCTCGATGCACTCCATTGGGCGAAGTCGATCGGCGGGCTCGACGCATTGATTGCCCGCGCCGACGCCAATGCCGCCGTCCTTGAGGGCTTTGTCGGCAAATCCTCGTGGCTAGGCCATCTCGCTGTCGACCCAACGACGCGGTCGAACACATCCGTCTGCCTTTCCTTCACCGACCGGCAAGTTGCAGCCCTCGACGCCGACGGGCAGGCGGCCTTCGCCAAGGGGCTGGTCTCCGCGCTCGACAAGGAGGGCGTCGCCTACGACATCGGCGCCTATCGCGACGCGCCGCCCGGCCTGCGCATATGGTGCGGGGCGACGGTCGAAACCTCCGACGTTGAGGCGCTGCTGCCCTGGCTCGACTGGGCCTTCGCCCAGCAGAAGGCTGCGCTCAAGGCGGCCGCCTGAGTTTTCCAGTGGCGGCCCTCGGGCCGCCCATTCCCAAACGGATCAATCCCATTTGAAGGAGGCCGCCATGGCGCCCCGCGTTCTCGTCTCAGACAAACTCTCCACCACCGCCGTGCAGATATTCAAGGACCGCGGCATCGAAGTCGACTATTTGCCGGATCTCGGCAAGGACAAGGAAAAGCTGCTCGAAGTGATCGGCCAGTATGACGGCCTCGCCATTCGTTCGGCGACGAAGGTCACCGAAAAGCTGATCAACGCCGCCACCAAACTGAAGGTGGTGGGCCGCGCCGGCATCGGCGTCGACAATGTCGACATCCCGGCGGCGAGCCGCAAGGGCATCATCGTGATGAACACGCCCTTCGGCAATTCGATCACCACGGCGGAACATGCCGTCGCCATGATCTTCGCACTGGCCCGCCAGATACCGGAAGCCAATGCCTCGACCCATGCCGGCAAATGGGAAAAGAACCGCTTCATGGGCATCGAGATCACCGGCAAGACGCTGGGCGTCATCGGCTGCGGCAATATCGGCTCGATCGTCGCCACGCGCGGTGTCGGGTTGAAGATGCACGTCATCGCCTTCGACCCGTTCCTGTCGGACAGCCGTGCCGAAGAGCTCGGCGTTGAAAAGGTCGAGCTGGACGAATTGTTCGCCCGCGCCGACTTCATCACCTTGCACACGCCGCTGACCGACAAGACGCGCAATATCATCGACGCAGCCGCCATCGCCAAGATGAAGACCGGCGTGCGCATCATCAACTGCGCCCGCGGCGGGCTGATAGTCGAGGCCGACCTGATCGCGGCGCTGAAGAGCGGCAAGGTGGCTGGCGCCGGCATCGATGTGTTCGAGGTCGAGCCGGCGGAGAACAACGAACTGTTCGGCATGGAGAATGTGGTGGCGACTCCGCATCTCGGCGCCTCGACAACCGAAGCGCAGGAGAATGTCGCCCTGCAGGTCGCCGAGCAGATGGCCGACTATCTGATCAAGGGCGCCGTCTCCAACGCCATCAACATGCCGTCGATCACCGCCGAGGAAGCGCCGCGGCTCAAGCCTTTCGTCAAGCTGGCCGAGGTGCTCGGGGCCTTTGTCGGCCAGGTTACCGAGGATCCGATCAAGGAGGTCGAGATCCTGTTCGATGGTTCGACCGCGACGATGAACACACGCGCCCTGATCAGCGCCGCGCTTGCCGGGCTGATCCGGCCGCAGGTCTCCGACGTCAACATGGTCTCGGCGCCGATCATGGTGAAGGAGCGCGGCATCATCGTCGCCGAGGTCAAGCGCGACAAATCGGGCGTGTTCGACGGCTATATCAAGCTGACGGTCAAGACCGAGCACATGACGCGTTCGATCGCCGGCACCTGCTTTTCGGACGGCAAGCCGCGCTTCATCCAGATCAAGGGCATCAATCTCGACGCCGAGGTCGGCCAGCACATGCTCTATACGACCAATGCCGACGCGCCCGGCATCATCGGCCTGCTCGGCACGGTCTGCGGCGAGAACGACGTCAACATCGCCAATTTCCAGCTCGGCCGCAACCGGCCCGGCGGCGACGCCATCGCGCTGCTCTATCTCGACGCGCCGTTCCCGGAAAACGTGCTGGAGCAGGTGCGTTCGCACAAATCGATCGACTCGGCCAAGAGGCTGCATTTCGATGTGGGCAGTGCGTGAGACGAAGTCAGAAGTTTCCAGTCGATCGCGTTTGGGAACACCGCATCATGGCAGCCCTGCGTGCCTTGGGAGGCGCGCGGAGCGGCTTGCTATAATTGCCTGATCGCCGTTATCTGCAGGGGAAGCTGGCGCGATCTTGCACTGCGGCTTGTGCGGCCGGCAACGACGGGCTTTGGCTTGCCCGATCCCTAACCGCGGGCACAGGCCGGCTATATCGCCATCTTCCTTCCCTTGTATTCGGCCAGGCTGATGCCGCCGAGCACCAGCACGAGCGCCAGGGCCTGATAAAGGTGGAACGTCTCGCCGACGATCAGCACCGAAAGCAGCGTGCCGAAGATCGGCACCAAGTTGATGAACAGGCCGGCCCGGTTGGCGCCGATCAATTCGTTGCCCCTGATGTAGAAGATCTGCGAGACGATCGAGGCGCCGATGGCGGTGTAGAGCGTAACCGCCCAGCCGCGGGCATCAGGCACGATGACCTTGCCGGCGGCGATCTCCCAGAGGAAGAACGGCAGCGACGTGACGAGGGCCGCGATCGACAGCGCCAGCATCAGGCTCTGCCAGCGCATGGCCGGTTTCAATCGCAACCCGACCGAATAGCCGCTGTAGAGAATCACGGCGACCAGCATGATCGCATCGCCGAAATTGAGCTCCAGCGTCAGCAGTCGTCGCGGATCGCCGTGGCAGGCGGTGAGGATCACGCCGGCGATGGTCAGCACCACGCCAACAATCTGGGCCCAATTCACGCGCAGGCGAAAAAATAGGAAATTGGCCACGATGATCAGGATCGGCATCGCCGCCTGTTCGATCGAGACGTTGATCGCGGTGGTGTAGTTGAGGGCCGTGTAAAAGATCGCGTTGAAGAAGGTGAAACCGCTGGCGCCAAGCACCGCCAGTATCAGCCAGTGTCTGCGCACCAAGGGCCAGTCCTCGCGCAGTGCGCGCCAGCCGATCGGCAGCATTATCAAAACGGCCAGTACCCAGCGCAGGAAGACCAGCGTCATCGGTGAAATATGATCGACCGCCAGTTTGCCGGCCACGGAGTTGCCGCCCCACAGCAAGGTGGTGATCATCAGGAGCAGATAGGCGCTTCGATGCATGGCTGAAGTTCCGGCCGACGGAGGGTGTCGAGGGTGTGCGCCGGCCTTAAAGCGCGTCGCGTTTAAACAGGTTCATGCGACGCGCTTTAAGCTCTTGTTGTTGTGCATGTCGTTTGTCGCAAAACCGCTGCGCACTTTTGCGCGACATGCATTATTGCCACGGTCTGCCCAAGTAAATGATGGCAAAGCTGAAAATTGTTGTGCCTCAGGGCGTTTTCAGCGGCAAAGAATGGTCGCGTCAGCCTGCTCTAGACGCTATAGAGCGACATGCGTCCAATTGGATGCACAAAGTACGCGTCTCAAGGCTTTGAACCTTCGCATCGATTTCGGGAAATCGATTCCGATTTTCCGGCGGATGCGGTAGAGGCCTGTCGTCTCGAACCATTCAAGCCGCATCGAGCGGCGTCTCAAGGGAAATGAAACATGGCCAATGTGGTGGTCGTCGGCTCGCAGTGGGGCGACGAGGGCAAAGGCAAGATCGTCGACTGGCTGTCGGAACGCGCCGACGTCGTCGTGCGCTTCCAGGGCGGCCACAATGCCGGCCACACGCTGGTTGTCGACGGCAAGGTCTACAAGCTGTCGCTGCTGCCGTCCGGCGTGGTGCGGCCAGGCAAGCTTTCGATCATCGGCAATGGCGTCGTCTTCGATCCGCACGCCTTCGTCGCGGAAGTGACGAAATTGAAGGCACAAGGCGTCGAGGTGACGCCGGAGCGCCTGAAAATAGCCGAAAACACCGCGCTTATCCTGTCCCTGCACCGGGAACTGGACGGGTTCCGCGAGGACGCCGCCTCCAATTCCGGAACAAAGATTGGCACGACCCGTCGCGGCATCGGCCCCGCCTATGAAGACAAGGTGGGCCGGCGCGCGGTCCGGGTGATGGATTTGGCGGATTTGGAAACACTGCCCCTGAAGGTCGACAGGCTGCTGACGCACCACAATGCGCTGCGCCGCGGGCTCGGCCATGACGAGGTCACGCATGACGCGATCATGCAGGAACTGAGTTCGGTGGCCGACGAGATCCTTCCCTATATGGACCGGGTCTGGAAGATACTCGACGACAAGCGGCGCGCCGGCGAGCGCATCCTGTTCGAGGGCGCGCAGGGCACGCTGCTCGACATCGACCACGGCACCTATCCGTTCGTCACCTCGTCCAACACGGTCGCCGGCCAGGCTTCCGCCGGTTCCGGCGTCGGTCCGGGCGCCATCGGCTATGTGCTCGGTATCACCAAGGCCTATACGACGCGTGTCGGCGAAGGTCCGTTTCCGACTGAACAGAAGAACGAGATCGGCGAGTTCCTTGGTACGCGCGGCCACGAATTCGGCGTCGTCACTGGCCGCAAGCGCCGCTGCGGCTGGTTCGACGCCGTGCTGGTTCGCCAGGCCGTCGCGGTCAACGGCATCAAGGGCATCGCGCTGACCAAGCTCGACGTGCTCGACGGACTGGACGAGATCAAGGTCTGCACCGGCTATCGGCTCGATGGCGAGATGATCGATTATCTGCCGGCCAGCCAGGGTGCGCAGGGGCGCGTCGAACCGGTTTACGAGACGCTCGAGGGCTGGAAAGGTACCACCGCCGGCGCCAGAAGCTGGAACGATCTGCCGGCCCAGGCCGTCAAATATGTCCGTTACATCGAAGAACTGATCGGCGCGCCAGTCGCACTCCTCTCCACCAGCCCGGAACGGGACGACACGATACTTGTGACCGACCCTTTTCAAGACTAGTTTCTCAGCCTTTCCGGGCATCGCGGTTGATTTGCGGGGGCCGGCCCAGAGACAAAATGCAGGTCGACTGAAGCATGGTAGATTTTGTTAGTCCTCTGAAAAAAACGCTTAGTGGCATCGTTGACCCGACGCCGGAGATACGCGCGCGTGTCTATGACAAGGCTCGCTCCACCATCGCGGAAAAGCTTGCCAAGCATACGCCGCCGCTGGCGCCTTCGGCCATCGCCCAGCATAAGCGCACCCTGGAAGACGCCATCCAAAGTATCGAGCGGGAGTATATCAAGCCCGCACCGGCGTCCGATCCGCTGGCCGAACTGGAAGACATTTTCTCGTCCATCGACCGCAACAAGAACCAGTCCAGCCATGTCCGGCAGCCGGCAAAGGCCGAGCCAGCATGGCAGCCCGCGCCTGCCGCGAAGACGGCGCCGAACACACCTGCGCCTAACTGGCAAAAACCGCAGCCCGCTCCTCTTCCCCCAAACCGCGTCGATCCGGCGCCCTTGGGCAAAGATTTTCAAGCGGCGGTCGACAGGAACGATGTGTCCAGGGACGATGGCTTCAGGACCGACGCCTTTTCCAATGACGAAGAGCCGGCGGCGGACACCTTCCCGCGCTTGCGCCCTGCCGAGCGCAAGCGCGGCTATGGCGGTCTGATCGCCGCAGTCGTCGCGTTGCTCGTCGTCGCCGGCGGTGGCTATGGTATCTGGCTCAACAAGGATGCGTTCAGCGATATGCTGGGCCTCAGCGACACCAAGGTCGCAACCACCGAACCGCTGGTGAAGCCGGCTCCGGCCAAGCCGGCAACCGATGCCGCGGCAACGCCGCCGCCGGCAACGCCGGCCGCCAACGACGCCGCCGAAAGCGCCAAGTTCACCCAGCGCCTGACGCCCGAGGGCGGCGAGGTCGATCCCGGCCCCGCGGCAGGGCACACCGGCATCGGCGAGGGCGAATCCGTCGCGGCGTTGACCACGCCGCCGCCCGCGCCCGCGGCTCCCGCTGGCGAGGCGCCCGTCGCCAATGCGCCGGCGCCGGGCACGGCTCCTGCGACACCGCCAGCCGACGGCGCTGCACCAGCGGCACCGGCCGATGCCGCAGCCGCTCCGGCAGCTCCAGCCCCAGGTGCCGCACCGGCTACGCCGGCAGCGGCGCCGGCGGAAACAGCAGTGCCGGTCGGCCAGAAGGCTATCTTCTATGAGGAGCGCACCAGCACCGCCCAGGGCTCGGCCGAGCCCGGCAGCATTGTCTGGTCGCTGGTGCAGGAGTCGCCCGGCGGCAACCTGCCGCCCGAGCCGGCGATCCGCGCCGAGGCGACCATTCCCGGCAAGAACGTGCAATTGCGGATGACCATCCGCCGCAATACCGACCAGACACTGCCGGCCAGCCACATCATTGAGATGATCTTCCTGACACCAGAAGGCTTCGACGGCGGCGGGGTCGACAACATCCTGCGGGTCGCCATGAAGAGCTCGGAACAGGATGCCGGCAGCCCGCTGATCGGTATCCCGGCCAAGATCGCCGACGGCTTCTTCCTGGTCGCGCTCAACGACACCAAGGCGGATGAGGACGCCAATCTGACCCTGCTCAGGGGCCAGGACTGGATCGACGTGCCGGTCGTCTACAAGACGGGCCGGCGGGCGTTGCTGACCATGGAAAAGGGCATTCCCGGCGAGAAGGTGTTCGACGAGGCGCTGAAGGCCTGGCAAGCCAAAACGGCGGGTTGAGGCTCAACGGTTCAGAAGCCCTGGAACAGCATGTCGAGCGCAGCCACGATGTCGTCGTGATGCCTCGTCAGGTTCAGCCGGCTTTCGCCCAGTTCCGTCGTCGCAACCGTGGCGATCAAATGGGTGGCCATGACCAATTTCCGCCCATTGATCTCGAATATGGGATGGAGCTTTCGCATCGGCGATGGCGCCATCGCGGCCGGCAGAAGCGGGACGACCACCCGGGTCTTGAAGTGCTCGAGAAGATCGGCCTGAACGTCAAGGAGATAGCCGCCTTCGATGCTACTTGCGAAGACGTCGTAGAGCGCCATCAGAACTGCCGATGTTCTGCCAGCGGAATGCCGTGTTTTTCGATATATTCGTTCCACGCATCTATCGTCGCGCGGTTCTCAAGCTTCCACAGCCGCGTCTTTTCGGCCGCCACTGCCTCTGCAATGCCGGCTTCCGCGGCGCGCGAGACGTTCACGTCGAGTCCCTTGGCTTCCTTCATGAGCTTTGAGTCGATCGACAGATTTGCCGGCTGGCGAACCGCATTCACAGCTATCTTGCGCATGATGACCTCCGCAACATGCGCATAATGTATGCGCATTCCTGTCCAGTTCGCAACGACAAGGTGCTTGAATCGCGACTTAACCCTCCATCTCCTCGCGCAGCATCTCCAGTTCCAGCCATTCCTCCTCGAGCGCAGCGAGCGTGGCGCGCTCCTTGTCGAGCGCGGCGATGGTCTTCTGGAACGAGGCCGGGTCGCGCTCGTAATAGGCGGGATCGGCGATGTTGTTTTCCAGCCGCGAGATTGAGGCCGTCACCGCCTCGATCTTCTTCGGCAGGGATTCCAGCGCGAATTTCTGCTTGAACGACAGTTTTTTGGCCGGCCCCTTGGGTTGAGCCACCTCAGCCTTGCCCGCCGCCGCGTCGCCGTTTTCTGACCTTGTCCGCGCCTTGCGGTCGTCGAGCCTTGTGCCGCCGCGTTGCGCCAGCATGTCCGAGTAGCCGCCGGCATATTCGATCCAGCGGCCGGCGCCGTCGGGCGCGATCACGCTAGTGACGGTGCGGTCGAGGAAATCGCGGTCGTGGCTGACCAGGATCACCGTCCCGGCAAAACCGGCGACCAGTTCCTGCAGCAGTTCCAGCGTCTCCATGTCGAGATCGTTGGTCGGCTCGTCGAGCACCAGGAGGTTTGCAGGCCGTGCCAGCACGCGGGCGAGCAGCAGGCGCGCCCGCTCGCCGCCGGAAAGTTCGCGCACCGGCGTGCGCGCCTGCTCCGGCTTGAACAGGAAATCCTTCATGTAGGAGACGACGTGGCGCTGCTCGCCATTGATGACGAGGTTCTCGCCGCGCCCGTCGGTCAGATAGTTGGCCAGCGTCTCTTGCGGATCGACGGCCTCGCGCTTCTGGTCGAGCGTGGCGATCTCCAGATTGGTGCCGAGCCGCACCGTTCCGGCATCCGGCTGCAATTCGCCGGTCAGCATCTTCAAAAGCGTCGTCTTGCCGGCGCCGTTCGGGCCGACCAGGCCGACGCGATCGCCGCGCTGGATGCGGGTCGAGAACCCCTTGACCACCGTAAGATCGCCAAAGCTCTTCTCGATGTTTTTCGCCTCGATGACCAGCTTGCCGGATTCCGCCGCGTCGCTGGCCACCATGGTCGCCGTGCCCTCCGCGCCGCGATGGCCGCGAAAGCGCTGGCGCATGGTCTGCAATTCGCCGAGCCGACGCATGTTGCGCTTGCGCCGCGCCGTCACGCCGTAGCGCAGCCAGTGCTCCTCGCGCACGATCTGGCGGCCGAGCTTGTGCTGCTCACGCTCTTCCTCCTCCAATACCTGGTCGCGCCATTCCTCGAAATGGCCGAAACCCTTGTCGAGCCTGCGGGTCTGGCCGCGGTCAAGCCAGACGGTGGCGCGAGACACGCGCTCGAGGAAGCGGCGATCGTGCGAGATGACGATCAGCGCCGAGGAGGTACGGCTGAGCTCCTCCTCCAGCCATTCGATGACCGAGAGGTCAAGATGGTTGGTCGGCTCATCGAGGAGAAGAATGTCGGGCTCCGGCGCCATGACGCGGGCGAGCGCCGCGCGCCGTGCTTCGCCGCCGGAAAGGTCGTTCGGCCGCTCCTCGCCGGAGAGGCCGAGATGCTCCATCAGATAGGTGGCGCGGTAGGGATCGTCGGCCGGACCGAGCCCCGCCTCGACATAGGCGCGGACATTGGCGAAACCATCCATGTCGGGCATCTGAGGCAGATAGCGCACCGTTGCCGAAGGCTGGCGGAACACCTCGCCGTCCTGCGGCTCGATCAGGCCAGCGGCGATCTTCAGCAGCGTCGACTTGCCCGAGCCGTTGCGGCCGACCAGGGCGATCTTGTCGCCCGCCGATGCCGTCAGCTCCGCGCCGTCGAGCAGCGGCGTGCCGCCAAAGGTCAGTTTTATCCCGTCGAGATTGAGAAGCGGCGGCGCCATGCATCAACTTTCGGGAAGCGGGTAGGGATGGGCGAGCAACAGCGCACGGCCATGGTCCAGCGCGATCTCGAGCCTGCCCTTGACCTCGTTGGAAATGGTCAGCGATGAGCCGAACGCGACCTCGACATGGTTCAGCGGCCATTTGGCGCCGGTCACGGTCAGGCCGGAAAGATCGGAGAAGCCGAGGATCGAAAAGAGCGTCCCGCCGGCATAGTCGAAGCCGGCCTTGCCCGGCAACAGGGGGACGCCTTCCTGGGCGCCGCTGGTCAACAGCACCTTCGTCCCTTCTTCAGCCAGCCGGACGCCGAGCGCCAGATGCAGGAACGCGTGGTCGGCGCGCTTGCCGCCGAACGCGCCGGCGAGCACGAGGCTGGTCGCGCCGCGTTCGAGGGCGGCGGCGATGGCGAGTTCGCCGTCGGTGCTGTCCTTCTCGGCGGGAAACACTTTTCGTGGCACTGCCGCCAGATCGTCCGGCAGATCGGCTGGCACGGAATCGAAATCGCCGACCCAGAGTTCCGGCGTCAGGCCCAGCAGACGAGCATGGCCGATGCCGGCATCGGCGGCGATGACGCGCGAGCCTTCGACCTGGCGGTCGAGCAGCGGCGTGCGGATGAGATCGCCGCCAAGCAGGATGGTGAATGTGCTCATATCGCGTGGCCCTTACCAGCCCTGCCCCGGAAACGAAAGACGAAACGCAAGGCCATGCCTTGGCCGTCGGCAAACTTCCGCTTGCGCGGCACTTCGGCCGGGCTTATGTGTCGAAACGCTCTAACGGGGTGCCGGACGCGATCTTCGCGGACCGGCTGAGAGGCAAACCTGCCAACCCGCTGAACCTGATCCGGTTTGTACCGGCGGAGGGATTAGACGTTTCGGACAACCCGACGCCTCAATTCCTTTCAATGCGAACGAAGGAGGCGCCGATGCGCACGCTTTTATACTCCCTTATCTCGGCAATTGTGCTTGCTGGCTCCGTGCCGGCATCCGCGCAGGACAAACTCACCGTCTATACCTATGAGAGCTTCACCGCAGAATGGGGTCCAGGCCCCGCAGTGAAGAAAGCATTCGAGGCCGAATGCGGCTGCACTCTTGATTTCGTCTCGGTCGCCGACGGCGTGGCGCTGCTCAACCGCGTCAGGCTGGAAGGGGCGGCGACCAAGGCCGACATCGTGCTCGGCCTCGACACCAATCTGACCACCGAGGCCAAGGCGACCGGGTTGTTTGCGCCGCATGGCGGGGTCTCGGATGTCAATGTGCCGGGCGGCTGGAGCGACGATATTTTCGTGCCGTTCGACTATGGCTATTTCGCTGTCGTCTACGACACCGAAAAGCTGAAGACGCCGCCGAAGAGCCTGAAGGAATTGGTCGAGGGCGATGCCGCCGACAAGATCGTCATCCAGGATCCGCGGACCTCGACGCCGGGTCTCGGCCTGCTTCTTTGGGTAAAGTCGGTCTATGGCGACAAGGCGCCGGAAGCCTGGGCCAAACTTAAGGCAAAGGTGCTGACAGTGACGCCAGGCTGGAGCGAGGCCTACGGCCTGTTCACCAAGGGCGAGGCGCCGATGGTGCTGTCCTACACCACTTCGCCGGCTTACCACATGGTTGCCGAAAACACCCAACGCTACCAGGCTGCCTCCTTCGAGGAGGGCGAGTATCTGCAAATCGAGGTTGCCGGCATCACCACTTCAGGCGCGAAGAACCCGCTGGCGCAAAAGTTTATCACCTTTATGACTGGGCCGAAATTTCAGGACGTCATTCCCGAGACCAACTGGATGTTCCCGGCCGGCAAGACCGACAAGCCGCTCAATCCGGCCTTCGACAAATTGGTCAAGCCGACCAAGACCTTGCTGTTCAGCCCCGATGAGGTCGCGGCCAATCGCAAGGCCTGGGTCGACGAGTGGCTGGCGGTGATGAGCAAATAGCCACCGCGATGCCGGCGCGTCCGACTGATCCCCGCATCACCGCCGGCGTCATCGCGCTTGCGGCGATCGCGCTTCTGATCGGCGGCGCGTTCGCCGGGCTGATCCTCGAAGGCGCGCGCGACTTGTCCGGTGCTGCGTCCGCCTTCGATCCCTATCTCTTCCGCGTCGCCCGCTTCACTCTCTGGCAGGCGCTTCTCTCGACTCTGCTTTCAGTGGTGCCGGCGCTGTTTGTGGCTCGCGCCCTGTCGCGGCACCCGCGCTTTTTCGGTCGCGGCTTCATCCTGCAGCTTTTTGCCGTGCCGCTGGCGCTGCCGGCCATCGTCGCGGCGCTCGGCGTTCTGGCCCTCTATGGCCGGGCCGGCTATTTCGCCGACATTCTCAGTCAGATCGGCGGCCAAAGCTGGCCCGGCATCTACGGCCTGTCCGGCATTCTCGTCGCCCATGTCTTCTTCAATCTGCCGCTCAGCGTGCGGCTGTTCCTTGAAGCGCTGGGAACGGTGCCGGCCGACCAGTGGCGGCTGGCGAGCCAACTCGGTATGGGCGCCAGACCGGCCTTCCGGCTGATCGAATGGCCGGTGCTGCGGGCGGCATTGCCCGGCGTCGCCGGGCTCGTCTTCATGCTCTGCATCACCTCTTTCACCATCGTGCTGACGCTGGGCGGCGGGCCGGCCGCGACGACACTGGAAGTCGCCATCTACCAGGCGCTGCGCTTCGATTTCGATCCGGCCCGCGCGGTGACGCTGACACTGCTGCAGATTGGCCTGACATTCGTCGTGGTGCTGGCATTGATGCGGCTTGGCGCCAATACGGTCGGCGACGCCAATTTGCCGGTAGCGCCGCGCCGGTATCTTTCGGCGGGCGCCGCCGAGACATCGCTGAACGCTTTGGTGATCATCGCCGCGCTGGTGTTCGTCGGCGGGCCGATGGCGGCCACGGTGGCTGCAGGCCTTGGCGCCGATCTCGGCCGACTGGCGGGCGAGAGCGCGGTGCGGCAGGCGACACTGACCAGCGCCGTGCTCGCCTTGCTGTCGGCGTTGCTTTCGGTGGCGCTGTCGCTGTCGCTGATCATGGCGCGGCGGGCGCTGGCCTTGAGCCGCGGCATTGGCGCCAGGACGCTGCTCGAACACGCCACCGATACCGGCGCCGGCTTCGTCCTCGTCGTGCCGCCCATCGTCATCGGCGCCGGCTGGTTCCTGTTGCTGCGCACGGTCAGCGATGTCTTCGCCATCGCTCCGGTCATGGTCGTTGCCGTCAACGCGGTGATGGCAATGCCCTTTGCCATCCGTGCGGTCCGCCCCGCCTACGATGCGGCGAGCGAACGCCATGAACGGCTCTGCGCACAACTCGGTATTTCCGGCTGGAACCGGCTCCGGCTGGTCGACTGGCCGTCGCTCAGGCGGCCGCTCGCCACCGGCTTTGCCTTCGCCATGGCGCTGTCGCTCGGCGATCTCGGCGTCATTGCGCTGTTCGGCAGCGATTCGGTACAGACATTGCCCTATCTCTTGCTGGCGCGCATGGGCAGCTATCGCACGGCGGATGCCGCCGGGCTGGCGCTGCTGCTCGGTTTCGTCTGCCTCGCGCTGGTCCTTGCCGCCGACCGGCTGGGACGAGGAGAAAGAACATGACGCCTGCCGGGAAAGTTGCCGGAGTGGAGAAAGGCGCGGCGGTGCGGCTGGAACAAGTCTCGTTCAGCTATGGCGAAGCGCCGTTCCTGTTCGATGTCGAGTTCGCGGCGTCGAAGATAACCGCGATCATGGGGCCGAGCGGCTCGGGAAAATCGACGCTGCTCAATCTGGTGGCCGGGTTCGAGACGCCGCGATCGGGACGCGTGCTGATCGGCGGCGCCGATGTCGGCACCGAACCGCCTTCGGCGCGGCCGGTGTCGATGGTGTTCCAGGAAAACAATCTCTTTGCCCATCTTTCCGTCGAACGCAATGTCGGGCTCGGCCGTTCGCCTTCGCTCAGGCTGACCGAGGCCGACCATGCCGCCGTCGCCGAGGCGCTCAAGCGCGTCGGTCTCACCGGCAAGCAACAGCGCCTGCCGCGCGAACTCTCGGGCGGCGAGCGGCAACGCGTGGCGCTCGCCCGCGTCCTGGTGCGGGACCGGCCGGTGCTCCTGCTCGACGAGCCATTCGCCTCGCTTGGGCCGGCCCTGCGCGACGATATGCTCGATCTCGTGGCCGGCGTTCATGCGGAGCGGGGCATGACGGTGGTGTTCGTCACGCACCAGCCGGAAGATGCGCGCCGCGTCAGTCAGAACATGGTGTTCCTGGACAATGGCACGGTTGCCGCGACGGGTGTCGCCGCTGATTTCTTCGACCGCTCTGGACCGGAAGCTTTCCGGCGCTATCTCGGTGCAGGTCCGTTTGGCGACGGATCACGAGATGTTGCCCGGAAGCGGACATAATTTATGGCCAAACCGGCTTCAGGCGATGCGACGTTTGCTTGCCATGGTGTGAGTAGTGTGGCTAGGTCGGCCCATACCGGTCCGGTCCGGCGCAGGCCGTGATTTGCGACTACGGCGCCACGCGCCCTATTCGAGGCGCAAAGGGTGCGGTAGCAGTTTGATTTTGTGCATGTCTTTCCGAAAATCGGCATCGATTTTCGAAGTCGTGCGTTGAGACCCGAAAGGAAGCTGTTCTGCCAACTGGCACTGACAGAGTGAGGATGAATTCGCTGGCGCGCTTTCTCGTGCTGGCCGGCTTTGCCGTGGCGCTGGCAAGCTGCCAGATGTTCACGCCTCCCGACGTCCAGGAATCCGGCTTTCAGCCTTCCGACAAGCCGATCACGGTCGACAACGTCGCCGCCAACAGCAAGCTCGCCGAAATGGCGAAGGCGCAGCATCCGCGCATCCTGGCCACCTATGGCGGCGAATATTCCGATCCTAAGCTGGAGCGCATGGTCGCCAAGGTCGTCGGCCGCCTGACCGTGGTGTCGGCCAACCCGACCCAGACCTACCGCATCACCATCCTCAATTCGCCCAACGTCAACGCCTTCGCGTTGCCGGGCGGCTATCTCTACATCACCCGCGGGCTGCTGGCGCTGGCCAACGATTCGGCCGAGCTTGCCGCGGTCATCGCGCATGAGATGGGCCATGTCACCGCGAACCATGGCCTGCAGCGCCAGCAATTGGAGGCCGAGGAGGGGTTGGCGACCAAGGTGGTTTCCGATGTGCTCGGCGATAGCCCGACAGCCAAGGCGGCGCTGATCCGCGGCAAGCTCAGGTTGGCGCAATTCTCGCGCAACCAGGAGCTCGAGGCCGACGCCATCGGCATCAAGTCGATCGGCGAGGCGGGTTTCGATCCCTATGCCGCCGGCCGCTTCCTGCAGTCGATGTCGGCCTATACCGATTTCCGCTCGATCAGCGGCGCCACCGACGCCAGCCTCGACTTCCTGGCGACGCATCCCAACACGCCGCAGCGCATCGATCTGGCGCAGCGCCATGCCCGCCAGTTCGGCGCGCCCGGCGTCGGCTCGCGCGACCGCGATTCCTTCCTCGCCGGCATAGATGGCCTGCTCTATGGCGACACGCCGGAGGAAGGCTATGTGCG
>NZ_NWQG01000051.1:0-20031 GCF_002529485.1 Mesorhizobium sanjuanii | reverse complement strand
ATGCATACGCTCGATCCTGACCTCCTGAAAACATTCCTCGCTTTCGTCGATGGCGGCTCGCTGGCACAGGCGGCAATGATCGTCGGCCGCTCGCCCTCGGCCGTCACCACACAGATGCAGCGGCTGGAGGAAATCGTAGGCGAGCAGCTTCTGGCGCCGCAGGGCAGGGGCCGCAGCCTGACGCCGGCGGGGGAGGACCTCGTCGGCCATGCCAGGCGCATTCTGGCGGCTCATCGTGAGGCGTGGCTGGCGCTGAAGGGCGCGCGGGCTGCCGGGCGCGTCGCCATCGGCACGACGCAGGATTTCGCCGATAGCGGTTTACCGGACCTGCTGCGTGCATTCGCGGTCAGTCATCCGCGCGTCAGGATCGAACTGCGCGTCGGCCGCTCCGCCGAATTGACCCAGGCGCTGCAGGCCGGCGGTCTCGATCTGGCGATCGCCATGCGCCAGGTCCCAGCGGCGGACGAAGTCGGCCTGCTCAGGGAGCCGATGGTGTGGCTCTGTTCGCAAAAGGGGTTGGCGGTGCGTCAGGACGAAATACCGCTGGCGCTGCTCGATCCGCATTGCGGCTTTCGCGAAGCAGCGCTCGCCGCGCTTGATGCGGCGGGTCGCCGCTATCGCATTGCGGCTGGCAGCGCCAGCCTGGCCGGCCTGCGCACAGCCGTGAATGCCGGTATCGCGCTGACGTTGAGGACGGCGCGTTTCGCCCACTCCGGCATCGTGGAAGCGCCGCGCAATCTTGCCATGCCGGCGGTTCCGATTGCCGAATTCGCCATTCGGCTGCGCAAGGGCGCCGACCGGCCGGCGCAGGATCTGGCTGCGCTGTTGAGCGGCAGTCTTTCAATGTCCGCCTGAGCGCCGCAAAAGTGAGAGTCAAAAAGAAAAAGCCGACCTTACGATCGGCTGGAGGTTAGACGGGTCGAGGGGTTTGGGGGACTTAGGGTGACCCGTCGCACCCACAATGCCTGAACCCGATGATGGTTCCATGACTTTGCAAATATATTTCAGATAAGATTTTAGCACACGATCAGAGTGCCGCACGCTGCCTGGCCACGAGCCAGTCGCGTCCGGCATGGGCGAATACGGCGCAGAGCACGATGGCGCCCCCGATCATGCTGGCGGCCGGCGGAATCTCGGCCAGGAACAGGAAGGCGAACAGGATCGCAAACGGCACTTCGGCAGAACCGAGCAGGCCGGATTCCGCCGCCGGAATGAGGCGCGCGCCCTCCGTCCACAGGATTGAGGCGAGCGCGAAGGAGGCGCCGAAGGTGGCGAGCAGCCCGGCGTCCCTGGACGACACCGCCAGCGGATCGGTAACGAGCCAGCCGAGCACGAACAGAAGGAATGCCGCCACCGCACCGGCCCACACCACCGGCGTATCGCGAAAGGCGCGTACCATGATCATGTAGAGCGCTGCGCCGATCGTCATCAGCAGCGCCAGCCCGTCGCCCAACAGATGTCCGGTGCCGAAACCGGACCAGACCATGATGCCTACGCCGCAGAGCGACACGGCGGCGGCCAACATCGTCTGCAGCCGGAATTTTTCGCGTACCAGAGCCCAGGCCAGCAGGGCGGCAATGAAGGGCGACGTCGCATAGATGACCGCGACATTGGCGACGTAGGTGAACTTGAACGCCGCGATGAAGGCAATGCTGGCCAGCGCTCCTTCGACAGCCAGCAGCCAGCCGCGCCAGCCGAGGCGAAGGCTCTCGCGCCCGCCGGAGCGGCGGCGGCGCCACAGCACATAGAGCGTGATCAGGATCGAGCCGACAAAGCCGCGCCAGCAGGTGATGGTCAGCGGATCGGCGTGGATCGACTTGGTCAGCACACCGGTGAGGCCGAAGACAGCCGCGGACGCCGAAACCAGGATGATGCCAAGGGTTCGCTCGGCGGCGGTGTCGCTGGTGCCTGGCATGCTCAAAGCCTCTGTCATTTCGCCAGACTAGGCTGCCTCGTCCTGACACCGTACTGTCAGCAGGGATACCCGATCCTAGCCGCTTGCGGAAATGTTCGTTGCCGACGATCAGCAGGCCGGCCGTGAAGATCAGGGCAGCCTTGGCCGCGGCGCACACTTCGAACGTCGCTGTTGACTTGGCCCCTGGGTCAGCCCCGATAAGAAAGCGGTCAGCCAGCAACAAGGTGATTCCATGCGCTCCTCCGCCCAGTTCCTGAACGCTTCCGAAGCCGCCAGCCGGCTCGGCGTGTCGGCCAAGGCCCTGCGGCTCTATGAGCAGCGAGGCCTGATCGTTCCGATCCGCACAGCGGCGGGATGGAGGGCGTACGGTCCTGTCGAGATGAGCCGCGCGGCCGAGATCGCGGCATTGCGCGGGCTTGGCTTCAGCCTGGCCCAGGTGGCGAGGGTGCTCGAGGGTGACGCCAGAGGCATGGAGCCAGCCTTGGCCGCGCACCAGGCGGTCCTTGAGGATCGCCTGCGTCAGCTTGTCGGCATCATGGAGAAGATCGGCAAACTGCGCGACAACCTCGATCGAGGCAAAGCACCGACCGTGGAGGAACTGGCGCGCCTGATGGCGCCGGACGCCAGGCCCGGCGTCGCTTTCGATCTTCCCTGGCCCTGGGGCGGCGAGCGGTTCGAACTGGGACCGGTCCGGGCGCTGAACTACATCATCGGTCCGCTGGGCAGCGGCAAGACCCGGCTGGCGCGGCGCCTGGCCGAGAGCTTGCCCAACACCGCTTTCCTTGGCCTGGACCGTTTGGCGGACGGATGTGCTGTGGCTCTTGCCCGCATGGACGCCGATCCGGCTCTGAGGGCGCGGGTCGACCGGACGATGGCCTGGCTGGTCGAGGATGGCGCCGCGGTGTCGGACGCACTGCTTGCCCTCCTTGCCGGATTGGAGGCCGAGGGTCCTGCTAGCCTGATCGTCGACATGATCGAGCAGGGGTTGGACCAGGCTTCCCAGGAGGCGCTGATTGCCCATCTGCGCCGCCGTGGCCCCGGTAGCCGGCCGCTTTTCCTGCTCACGCGCTCCTGCGCAATCCTGGACCTGGCGGCCGTCGGGGCCGACGAAGCGATCATTCTCTGCCCCGCCAATCACAGTCCGCCAACCTATGTCGCCCCATATCCCGGCACTCCTGGCTACGAAGCCGTTGCCACCTGCCTGGCCTCGCCTGAGGTGCGGGCCCGGACGGAGGGCGTCATCGCGTGGCGGCCTGAGGTCGCCTGAATCCCTCAATCCAGCTGCGACGCGCTCACTGCGTCGCCTGGTAGAGTTCCGAAGCGGCCTCTTTCAGCGCGCGTCGGCCGTCCGGCCTGAAATACATCATATGCCCACCCTCCACGACATCGAGGCGGATGGGTTTTGCGTCGGCGAGCGACGGGATCTGATTGACCAGATAGCGCGAGGCCAGATAGGGCGTGACGAGGTCTGTGTAGCCGTTGACGATCACGACGCCGAGGGCGGGGTTCAACGAGCGCGCCCGCTGCAGATCGTCCATCACCCCGGCATAGCCTTGCCGCGAGGTGCCATAGTCCCAATTGCGGCTGATCTCGCCGTTGAGCAGACGGTAGCTGACATCGGTGCGGTAGTTCAGCTCATCGCTGATATAGCCGACAAAGGCCGAGGTCAGTACCGGCACGCTGCGGTCGAGCACCGGATCCGGGCCGGCGATGCGAGCGCTCTCGGGTGCGATGTCGGCTGTTGCGATCGTGCCGTCATAGGGGCTGAGCACCTTGCCGCTGGCGCGGGCAAACTCCTTTGCGAACAGTCCGGTCGGGATACGGGCGAAATTCCGCTGGACGAGGTCGAGCGGCAGCCCGGTGATGTCAGCCACGCGTTGGCTGGCCACCCGCCCGCCTTGTTCCAGCCCGCTGGCCAAGGCGGTAAGATAGTCGCCCAGCGCATAGCGTTCGATCTCCGCCAGCTTGTCCCGAAGCGCATGACCGGTAATGCCTTCGCTGCGCAGGCGCACCGCCGCGAGCGACGGCAGTTCGAGCGCCCAGTGCAGGGGGTCGAATTCATCGGGCTGCACCAGCATGAACTCCAGCGCCGGCGAGATCAGCACGATGCCGCTCGGGCTGATGCCGACGTCTTCCTGCAAGGTCCTGGCGAGCAGCGCCGCCCGGAAGCCACCATAGCTTTCCCCGGCGAGGAACAGCGGCGATCCGGTGCGGCCGTTCTGCGCAAGATAGAGCCGGATGAAGGCGCCTATCGAACTGGCGTCCTGGTTAACCCCCCAGAAATCGTGCGTGTTCTGGCCCGGCGCCTCGCGGCTGTAGCCGGTTCCGACGGGATCGACGAAGACGAGGTCGGTCATGTCGAGCCAGCTGTCCGGATTGTCGATGAGTTTTTGCGGCGAAGGCAGGAATTCCCCATCGTTTCCGGTGGCGATTACGCGCGGGCCGAGCGCGCCGAGATGCAGATAGGCGGACGCCGCTCCGGGGCCGCCGTTGAACACGAAGGTGATGGGACGCCGCGGCTCCTTCGCCGCGTCGTCCGGCGACCGCCTGACATAGGCGACATAGAATATCTCCGCTGTGACCTCGCCCTTGCCGGAAAGCAGAGACAACGTGCCGGCCTTTGCCTGATAGTCGAGCTTGCGCCCGGCCAGCGTGATCGAATGATCCGTGGTCTGCGGTAGCGGCAGCAGCGATAGCACCCCGCCTGTGGGCGCCGGCCGCTCAGCAGTTTCGGCCAGGACAGGCTGCGCGAAAGCGGCAAGCATCAGCAGGATGAGTGGGACCAGTTTCAGCTTGAACGGCATGACACCTCCGCGAGAACAACTCCCGCATAGGTATGGCCGAGGCGATCGAAGTCAAAGGAAATGGTCTGTGCGGTCCAAGCAATCTGCCACTTCGGTTCCGCTCAAACACAGCGGCTGCTATCAAGGTGCGAAAGAATGTCGAAAGGAATGGAAATGGACGTGACCGCACTCAAGGCCATGCAGGCGCCGCTGAAGGAGGCCTATCGGGACGATGCATCGCGCGCTCTGATCACGCTAAGGGCCAAGGGCTCGATCGACGACGAGTCGATCGCTTGCAAGGTCGAAACGGGCAGGGCGCTTGCCGTTGCCGGCCTGCATCCCGCAACCGGCGGTTCGGGACTCGAACTCTGCTCGGGCGACATGCTGCTGGAGGCGCTGGTCGCGTGCGCCGGCGTGACGTTGAAGGCGGTGGCGACGGCGCTGGAGTTCAGGCTTGGCGCCGCCACGGTCGAAGCCGAAGGCGATCTCGATTTTCGCGGCACGCTTGGCGTGGCAAAGGACGCGCCGGTCGGCTTCCGCGCCGTCCGGCTGAATTTCGGCCTCGACACCGACGAGCCGCAGGAGCGCATCGATACCCTTCTGAAACTGACCGAACGCTACTGCGTGGTGTTTCAGACCATCAACCAGAAACCTGAATTGACGGTGAGCGCGCGAGGCTTAAGCGCCAATCTCCCCCTTGAGGGGGAGATGCCGCCGAAGGCGGCAGAGGGGGGTCGTCTCGCGTGAAGCGCTAACCTCCATCTGCTGCAGAGCAGGCCGAGCCCGGTCGGACCAACCCCCTCTGGCCTGCCGGCCATCTCCCCCTCAAAGGGGGAGATTAATCCCTACTGCGCCGATGGTTCCTCGGCGTCGCCTTCATCGGTGAAGGGCGAAGCGCTCGGCACACACTGCACCGCCCAGCCGGCCGGTGTCGGCTGTTTCTGGTATTCGGTGACGGCGTTGGTGCACTGTTCGCGGGTGTCGAAGGTGCTGGGCAGCACGACCATGCCGCCTTGCGGGCCGGCAATCACCAGATACCAGACCAACGCTACGCTCGAAGCCGCCATGGGAATTCCTCGCTGTGATTGTTGTGGGAGTCGCGACGATCCTATCAACTCCGGGCGGCGCGCGAAAGCGTGGCCGGAGCACGGCAATTCGTCACGGCATCACAGCCGCGTGATACTAAAGCACCGTGCAAGGGTGCTAAGCGTCTTGCTTAGTCCGCGATCCCTCCGGGAGGGATCGCGGACGTTGCCTGCACGCTTCAGTTCGCTGCAAAGCAGTAGAACAGGCCGTCGCCGCCGGTGCCCTGCAGCGCTTCCTGGCTGCAGCCGCCGCGCGAGGCATGCGAGGAATTCCACGATTTGGCGGCGGCAGAATCGTCGAGGCCCATACGGTCATGATGGCCTACCATCGCCACGCCCTCGGCCCCGCTCATTGTCCAGTCGCCGCAGGTCTGGTCGGCGATCTTCGTGCCATCGGGCTTCGAGCCGGTCAGTATGTCGTGCCGGTTGGGCTTGTCGCCGCGGCCATTGATGACTTCGCCTTTTTCATCTAGCGCCGTTTGCTTGCTAATGGTGTTGGCATCGCTGTGCAGCGAGGCGACATCGTCGGCGATTTTTACGCCCTTGGCGTCGAACCACGGCCCCTTGCCGATGCGGTCGCGTGCATCGGTATCGCTGGTCGAGAGATAGGCAGCCCAGGTCTTGCCGGTGACGCCGGCGGCTTCAGCCAGCGAGGCGCAATGCGCGTCCGCACCCTTCAGCCCGCCGAGATCGGCGCCCTTGCCGGAGCCGACGCTGGTGACGAAGAAACTCATCGTGGCATCTTGCGACAGAGCTGCCCCTGCCGAGGCGACCAGGGCTGCGGTGGTGGCAGTGGCGGCAATGAGAAGAAGTCTGCGCATATCGGTCCTCCGGTTTCGAATGTTCTACATTCGAAGAACGTAGCCGGAGGCTGGTTTAATCCGTCTTGGCCAGTTTTATTCCGGCTGCCGGTAGGCGACAAAACGGTTGTGCTTGGCCTGGAAGATCAGCCCGGTTTCCTTCAGGGCCGGGCTGGCCAGCGGCACGATGCGCTTGGCGATGTCCTGGGGATGCGGCAGCGTTTCCGGATCCTCGCCAGGTACGGCCTGCGCACGCATGGCGGTGCGGGTGGCGCCGGGGTCTGCGGCGTTGACGCGCATCGCCGAGTTCTCCGTCTCATGCGCCCAGGAGCGCATCATCGTTTCGACCGCCGCCTTCGAGGCCGCGTAGGGCGCCCAGAAGGCACGCGCCGAATGCGCGGCGTTGGACGACAGGATGATGGCGCGGCCGGCGTCGGAGAGCCTCAGCAGCGGGTCGACCGAGCGGATCAGCCGCCAGGTCGAAATGACGTTGATGGTCATCACCTTCTCGAAGGTCTTGGCCTCGACATGGCCGATCGGCGAAATGACGCCGAGCACGGCGGCGTTGGCGACCAGGATGTCGAGCTTGCCCCAACGCTCATGGATGGCGCCGCCCAGCCGGTCGATGCCTGCCATGTCGGCAAGGTCGAGCGGCACCAGCGTCGCCTGTCCGCCAGCCGCCTTGATCTCGTCGTCGAGCTCCTCCAGCCCGCCGACGGTGCGCGCGACCGCAATCACATGCGCGCCGGCGGCGGCCAACTCCTTGGCGACAAAATAACCGATGCCGCGCGAGGCGCCGGTGATGACCGCGACGCGGCCGGAGAGATCGAGGGTAGGGGTCACCGGGCAACTCCAAAGGTTAGCGCTCTATGGCGCCCCCCTCTGTCCTGCCGGACATCTCCCCCACGAGGGGGGAGATTGGCCTGCCGCGCCGACGGCGCTGGCTCTGCAAGGTTGGAGAGTGGCGAAAGCGGGGGTGAAAGCCGATCTCCCCCCTCGTGGGGGAGATGTCCGGCAGGACAGAGGGGGGCGCGACAAAACGATCCCGAAGAAGTTTTCACACCGGCGACATTCACGTTTGCAGCGCGGCCCTAAGCCCCGCTCGCCGCCAGCAGCGACAGCGTGCGTACATTGTCGGAGCCTTCGAAGTCGGCAAGCCGGGTCGGATACTGCCCGGTAAAACAGGCGTCGCAGAATTGCGGCTGCTCGTTGTCGCGGCCGGCTTCGCCGACGGCGCGGTAGAGTCCGTCGATACTGAGGAAGCCGAGCGAATCGACGCGGATGAAGTCGGCCATCTCCTCCACCGACATGCGCGATGCCAAAAGCTTCGATTTCTCCGGCGTATCGACGCCATAGAAGCACGAGGCGCGCGTCGGCGGCGAGGCGATGCGCATATGCACTTCCTTGGCGCCGGCGTCGCGCACCATCTGCACGATCTTCTGGCTGGTGGTGCCGCGCACGATCGAGTCATCGACCAGCACCACGCGCTTGCCTTCGATCATGCGGCGGTTGGCATTGTGCTTGAGCTTGACGCCCATGTGGCGGATGGAATCGCCCGGCTGGATGAAGGTGCGGCCGACATAGTGGTTGCGGATGATGCCGAGCTCGAACGGAATACCCGCGGCCTGGGAAAAGCCGATAGCCGCCGGGGTGCCCGAATCCGGCACCGGCACGACGATGTCGGCCTCTACCGGGCTTTCGAGCGCCAGCTCGGCGCCGA
Source organism: Mesorhizobium sanjuanii (assembly GCF_002529485.1). Classification (NCBI taxonomy): domain Bacteria; kingdom Pseudomonadati; phylum Pseudomonadota; class Alphaproteobacteria; order Hyphomicrobiales; family Phyllobacteriaceae; genus Mesorhizobium; species Mesorhizobium sanjuanii. The sequence continues at coordinate 11,728 of NZ_NWQG01000051.1, read as the reverse complement.
TGCGCTTGCGCACCTCATAGACGTTGCGGCCCTCGACTGAGGAATCCGGCCGCGCGAAATAGACATATTCGAAGATGCAGAAGCGCGTCTTCTGCGGCTCGAAGGGGAACAGGCTCTCAATGCCCTTGGCGGTGACGACGACCATCTCGCCGGGCTTCAGGTCGCGCACGAAACGCGCGCCGATGATGTCGAGCGCGCAGGTTTCGGAAGCCAGGATCCAGGCGCCGTCGAGATCGCCCAGCACCAGCGGGCGGATGCCGAGCGGATCGCGGCAGCCGATCATCTTCTTGGCGGTCATCGCCACCAGCGAGAAGGCGCCTTCGACCTGGCGCACCGCGTCGATGAAGCGCGAATTCAGGTCGCGCTCCTTGCTGGTCGCGACCAGGTGCAGGATCGTCTCGGTGTCGGAGGTCGACGAAAAGATCGCGCCCTGTTTTTGCAGCGCGCGCTGCACGGTCATGGCGTTGGTGAGGTTGCCATTGTGGGCGACGGCGAAACCGCCATCGGCGAGTTCGGCGAAAAATGGCTGGATATTGCGCAGGCCGGCGCCGCCGGTGGTGGCGTAGCGCGTGTGGCCGATGGCGCGGTTGCCTTGCAGGCTGTCGATGACATGCGGCTTGGTGAAGGTGTCGCCGATCAGGCCGACATGGCGCTCGACATGGAACTGGGTGCCGTCATAGGAAACGATGCCGGCCGCTTCCTGGCCGCGATGCTGGAGCGCATGCAGGCCGAGCGTGACGATGGCCGCGGCGTCCTGCCGGCCGAAAATGCCGAACACACCGCATTCGTCGTGGAAATGATCGTCGGCTTCGGCGGAAAGCACGTCGTCTGCGTCTGCCTTCGAAACTGCCATGGGGCTCAAGCTCCGCTAAAATCGCCATATAGGGCGATCGCGCGTCGAAAGCAACGCACGCCGTACGGCATTCACATCATCGTCGGGTCCGTCGCGCCGCAGACCTGGTCCGGTCCGGCCTCAGTTTGCCGGCGCCGGAGTGGTGGGTGGGGTGGCTGGGGCGTTGTCGGCCGGCGGCGCGTCGGTTTCGCTGTCGTCTGGCGCCGGGGCTTCGTCACTGGTTGCCGGCGCATCAGCCGCAGGCGCGTCAGGAGCCGCCGGCGTCTCGGCGCCGGCCTCCGGTGCGGCAGGCTGATTCGGGTTGAGCTGCTTGAGGATGGTGTTTTCCGGATCCTCGGGCAGCATGCTTTCGAGCTTGGCGCCGATCGATTCCAGCAGCGGCCGCGATTTGGCGTTGGCGACCCAGCCCGGAGCCTTGGTGCCGGCCAGCCAGTTGAAGAACAGCAAGGCCACCGCGACGACCAGGATGCCGCGCGCCGCGCCATAGAGGAAGCCCAGCGTGCGGTCGAGCGCGCCGATCCTGGAATCGATGATCCAGTCGGCGAGCTTCATGGTGATGACGGAAACCACGATGAGCGCAATGACGAAGACGATGCCGGCGGACGCCGCCATGGCGATCTTCTCATTGTCGATATAGGGCTGAACGTAAGGCAGGACCGGCTTGTATAAGAAGAATGCCGCGGCCGCCGCTGCTATCCAGGCGATGATGGACAGGACCTCGCGTGAAAAGCCGCGGACCATGGCGAGCATCGCCGAGACCAGGGTGAAGCCGACGAGAATTCCGTCAAGCAGCGTAATCGGCATGTCTTTGGCCCCACTCCGATCTCTTTATCACAACTCGGGCGAGTCGCGTCACTCTTGCTCCTCGGCGCGGCTGCGCCTTGAGCCGGCTATGCGCGCCACGAGGTCGGCCAGCTCGGTGGGCTGGAAAGCGCCGGCCCCTATCCCCCCGGCTCCATTGCCACCAACAAGTTCCTCGCTGCCCAAGGGCAGAACCGCACTTCCAAAACCCAGCTTTTCGGCTTCCTTGAGGCGCTGCTGCGCATGCGCAACCGGCCTCACGGCGCCCGAAAGGCTGATTTCGCCGAAATAGACGCAATCGGCCGGAAGGGCAAGACCGGTGAGCGACGAAACCAGCGCAGCGGCGACAGCGAGATCGGCAGCCGGCTCCGTGATGCGGTAGCCGCCGGCGACGTTGAGATAGACGTCGTGCGTGCCGAAGCGGACCCCGCAATGGGCCTCGAGAACGGCGAGGATCATCGACAGCCGGGCGCCGTCCCAGCCGACGACGGCGCGGCGCGGCGTCCCCAGCGACGATGGCGCCACCAGCGCCTGAATCTCGACCAGCACCGGACGCGTGCCTTCCATGCCGGCGAAAACCGCGGCGCCCGGCGATTTCGCATGGCGTTCGCCGAGGAAAAGCTCGGACGGGTTGGCGACCTCGCGCAGGCCCTTGTCCGACATTTCGAAGACACCGATCTCGTCGGTCGGACCGAACCGGTTCTTGACCGTGCGCAGGATGCGGTAGTGATGGCCGCCTTCGCCCTCGAAATAGAGCACAGCATCGACCATGTGCTCGACGACGCGAGGGCCCGCGATCTGGCCTTCCTTGGTGACATGGCCGACGAGCACGATCGCCGCCCCTGTGGATTTCGCATAGCGGATCATCGCCTGGGCGGCGGCGCGCACCTGGGTGACGGTGCCGGGCGCCGAATCGGCCATGTCGGTCCACAAGGTTTGGATCGAATCGAGGATCACCAGGTCCGGCCGCTTGCCGTCGGCGATTGTGGCCAGGATGTCCTCGACATTGGTCTCGGCGGCCAGCTCCACCGGGGTGTCGGCGACGCCGAGCCGCTGCGCCCGCAGCCTGATCTGGGCGACGGCCTCTTCACCCGAGACATAGACGATGCGGTGGCCCTTTGCGGCGAGTGCCGCGGCCGCCTGGGTGAGCAGGGTCGACTTGCCGATGCCGGGATCGCCGCCGACCAGCAGAGCCGAGCCGCGGACGAAACCGCCGCCGGTGGCGCGGTCGAGTTCGCCGATGCCGGAGACGATGCGCGGCGCATCCTCGATGTCGCCCGACAGGCTTGTCAGCACCACGGCGCGACCCTTGCGCGCGTTGCGGGTGTTGGCCGGGCCCGAACCGATGCCGCCGGCCGTGCCTTCCTCGACCAGCGTGTTCCACTCGCCACAGGCATCGCATTTGCCGGCCCAGCGCTGATGCACCGATCCGCAATTCTGGCAGATAAACTGGACGCGGGACTTGGCCATTAGCGTCGCGTCGTTCGCAAATGGCCGAAGGCTGGCGATCCTGCCCACCCCCCTCTGTCCTGCCGGACATCTCCCCCGCAAGGGGGGAGATTTGATGTCGCCATCGCTTTCGCCAATCGCTGACGTTGCAGGAAGAGTGCGGCCGGCAAAGTTGCTGATCTCCCCCCTTGCGGGGGAGATGTCCGGCAGGACAGAGGGGGGGGTGACGGAGCGCGGCGGTAAGTCAAACGCTACTCAAACCTCTCCGCAATATGATGCTCTTCCGCAAGGTCGGAGAAGCGGGTGAATTCGCCCTGGAAGGCGAGGCTGACCGAGCCGGTCGGCCCATGGCGCTGCTTGGCGACGATGACCTCGGCCTTGCCGCGCATCTCGTTCATCTCGTTTTCCCATTTGATGTATTCGTCGGTGCCGGGCTTCGGCTCGCGGTTCTTCAGATAATATTCCTCGCGGTAGACGAACATCACCACGTCGGCGTCCTGCTCGATCGAACCGGATTCGCGTAGATCCGAGAGCTGCGGGCGCTTGTCGTCACGGCTTTCGACCTGGCGCGACAGCTGCGACAGCGCGATGATCGGCACCGAGAGCTCCTTGGCCAGTGCCTTCAGCCCGGTGGTGATTTCGGTGATTTCCTGCACGCGGTTCTGCGAGGACTTGGTGCTCGAGCCCTGCATCAGCTGGATATAATCGATCACGATAAGGTCGAGGCCACGCTGGCGCTTCAGCCGCCGCGCGCGGGCCGACAACTGGGCGATGGAGATGCCGCCGGTCTGGTCGATGAACAGCGGGATCTTCTGCATGGTCTGCGAGCAGGCGACCAGCTTCTCGAAATCCATCTCGGAAATCTCACCGCGGCGGATCTTTGATGAAGGGATCTCGGTCTGCTCGGAAATGATGCGGGTGGCGAGCTGTTCCGACGACATTTCGAGCGAGAAGAAGCCGACGACCCCGCCATTGGCCGCCTTGAACGAACCGTCAGCCTGCTGCGCCGGCACATAGGCCTCGGCGATGTTGAAGGCCATGTTCGTCGCGAGCGAGGTCTTGCCCATGCCGGGACGGCCGGCGATGATGATCAGGTCCGACGGCTGCAGCCCGCCCATGCGGCGGTCGAGATCGCGCATGCCCGTCGCAATGCCCGACAAATGCCCGTCCCGCATATAGGCGGCGTTGGCCATGTCGACGGCGGTCTTGACCGCGTCGGTGAAGCTCTCGAAGCCGCCGTCGTAGCGGCCGGTCTCTGCCAGTTCGAACAGCCGGCGTTCGGCATCCTCGATCTGTTCGGACGGCGACATGTCGACCGGCGCGTCATAGGCGATGTTGACCATGTCCTCGCCGACGGTGATCAGCGCGCGCCGCGTGGCGAGATCGTAGATGGCGCGGCCGTAGTCGGCGGCGTTGACGACGGTGACCGCCTCGACAGCCAGCCGCACGACATATTGCGCCACCGTCATGTCGCCGACCTTCTCGTCGGCCGGCAGGAAGGTCTTCAGCGTGATCGGCGTCGCTATCTTGCCCATGCGGATGAGTTCGGCCGCGACCTCGAAGATCTTTCTATGCAGCGGCTCGTAGAAATGACCCGACTTGAGGAAGTCCGAAACGCGGTAGAAGGCATCGTTGTTGACGAGAATGGCGCCGAGCAGAGCCTGCTCCGCCTCGATGTTGTTCGGTGCCTCGCGATAGAGCGGTTGTTCCGCGACGCCGAATTTTCGCGCTGCCTCTGCCATGATGTCCCCGATTTCGATCCCGGCCTCGAGATACCAGAACGAGAAGGAGCCGGTGCTGACTTATATGCATCACTCGTACTCAATCAGCGTTGATGCCCGCTGTTCACAGGAACGGCAAACAGTCCACAGGACAGAATTCCCGGGCTCTGATTCCATTTGACTCGGCAAGGTTGCGATTCTACGCGATGCTTTGAACAAATCAAGAACAAAATCGAAGGAGAGAAAACTGCGCCAGGAATCGACACGAGATTAGATTGAGTCGCCCCAGTCTAGCCGCCGCGCCGTCTTGAACAGTTCGCCATCGCGCTTGGTGAACAGTTTTTCGCCAGCGCTGCCGTCCGTTTCGCAAAGCTTGAGTTGAACCTTGCCCGAACCGGATTTCGGCGGCGCGATCACGCGCCCCGAGCGGGAAGGGACAGGTTGCCGCGAGGCGGCGACGTAGATGAATTTCTCGTCCTCCCACGGCACATCGGCGTCCTTGGCCAGCCGGTGCAGGCGCGAGCGGGCGACGCGACGCGAGAAATGGCACCAGTCCGGCGCCGCGAGCGGGCAGGGCATCTCGTGCGGGCAAGGCGCAAGAACATGCGCGCCGGCCTCGACCAATTGCCGGCGCGCGGCAAGAATGCGTTGCCATCCGGCAGGCGTGCCCGGCTCGATCACCAGAAGCGTGTCGGCGGTGAGCTGCCAGAGCCTGTCGACGAGCTTGGGCAGCGACGCCGGCGCGATCTCATCCAGCACATAGGCACAAGTGACCAGATCGGCGGGCTTCAGATCGCCAAGGTCGATGGTGGCATCGCCGGCCAACCAGGCGATCCGGGCCGTGATCGCCTCAGTGGCAAGAGCCGCGCCGACCCCGCGCACCGCGGCGCTTGCCTCAATCAGCACAGCATCCTTGAGGTCGGGCCAGAGATCGGCCGTGGCCCAAAGCACCGTACCCGGGCCGGCGCCGACATCGAGCAGGGTTTTCGGTGTGTAAGCGGGCCGCGCCTCGCTGACCGCATCCAGGCTGGCGCGGACGGCGGCATAGGTCGCCGGCAGCCGTGTCGCCAGATAGGCCTTCACCGCCATCTCCTCGGCCATATGCAGGCGGCCGTCGCGCAGCTCGGCGCGGTAGCGGTCCGATAGCGTCCTTGCCGCTTGCTTGAGCACAGCCAGCGGCACTTTTTCGAGAATGCGTTCGACACCTTGCCGAAGTGGAGCAGGCAGCTCCATCACGCCCCCCGAGGCGCGAGCAGGATGACCGAGGCGCCAATGATGCAGAGCGCCGCACCCGCAAGGTCCCAGCGGTCGGGACGCACGGCTTCCACCAGCCACAGCCAGCCCAGCGATGCCGCGATATAGATGCCGCCATAGGCGGCATAGGCGGCATAGGCGCGGCCGGCGGCCGACGTGTCGACCAGCGCGAGCAGGAAGCCGAACAAAGCGAGGCAGACGAGGCCCGGCGCCAGCCACAGCGGCGACTTTTCCAGCCGCCACCACGCCCAGAACGAAAAGCAGCCGGCGATCTCGGCAAGTGCTGCGGCGACATAGAGGAGGTGGGTCATGAAAAGGGTCTCGCGGTGGCGAAACCTTTTTCAGCGTGCAGGCCTGCAATGGCAAGCGGCAATGGCGCAATCGCCGGGTCTATTCCGGATCAGCCACCTTGCGGCGCCGGGCGGGTTTGGCGGTAGGGGCCTTTTCGCGATGCCCCATGTCGCGCATCTCCAGCGCCTTTTCGCATTTGGCCATGTAGTCGCGCGACATCGGCAGCGTGTCGTTCTTCTTGGCGATCTGGATCTGGAAGATCACCAGATCCTGCCAGCGGAAAGCGGCTTCCGAGGCTGCCAGGTAGAACTCCCACATGCGGCAGAAACGCTCGTCATAGATCGCCTTGGCCTTGTCGCGGTTGGCGGCGAAGCGCTGGCCCCAGTGCTTCAGCGTGTCGGCATAGTGCAGCCGCAGGATCTCGATGTCGGTGACGACAAGCCCCGACTTCTCGATCGCCGGCATCACTTCGGACAGTGACGGGATGTAGCCGCCCGGGAATATATATTTGCGGATGAAGGCGCTGGTCGCCCACGGCACCCCGGAACGGCCGATCGTGTGCAGCAGCATGACGCCGTCCGGCTTGAGCAGTGTCGCCGACTTGTCGAAGAAGGTGCGGAAATGGTTGACGCCGACATGCTCGAACATGCCGACCGAGACGATGCGGTCAAAACGCTCGTTGAGTTCGCGGTAGTCCTTCAGTTCGAAGTGCACCCGGTTTTCCAGGCCTTGCGCATGGGCGCGATCGGTTGCGACCCCATGTTGCTCGGTCGACAGGGTGACGCCCTGGACATCGACATCGAAGGATTTCGCCAGATAGAGGCCGAGCCCGCCCCAGCCGGAGCCGATGTCGAGCACCGTCTGGCCGGCCTTCAGCCTGAGCTTGGCGGCGATGTGCCGTTTCTTGGCGGCCTGCGCCTCGTCGAGCGTCATGTCCGGCTGCTCGAAATAGGCGCAGGAATACTGCATGTCCTCGTCGAGGAAGAGCCGGTAGAGGTCGCCCGACAGGTCGTAGTGGCGCTGCACGTTGCGGCGCGCGCGCGCGGCCGTGTTGATCTGCTGCAGGCGGCGAAAGGCGTGGCGCAGGCCCTCGATTGCCTTCGACCAGGTGGCGTCGATGCCGCCGCTGCCCATGTTCTGGAAGGCGATGCGCATCAGACCCAGAACGCCGCCTTCAAGGATGTCGAGTTCGCCGTCCATGTAGGCTTCCGGCACCGCCAGCATCGGATCGAAGGTGATGGCACGCTCGGCGTGCCTGGTCTTGATGTGCATGTGTACCGGCTCGCCGGAACCGTCGCCGAAAATCACTGACAGGCCCTTGGGTCCGGTTACCTTGAGATTGCCGGTACGCACCAGGCGGTCAAGTACGCGCTTCAACAGAATATTCATGACCAAACGTCCCCTCTCGGTCAGACTGCTGTTCGCGCATGAAATCGCTACCGGCTTCGGCAAGGAGCATGCGCCCTAGTCAACGTGCCACAACGTCCTTTGCGCGTCCAAACGACGCGCGACGTTGTAGTCTGCAACAATATATAGGGGTTCGAAAAGTTCCTTTTGGCACAAAAATGCCCGGGCGAGAGGCCCGGGCATTGGTCCAGAATAACTGGAAGCCGACAAAATTGATCAGGGGGCGGTTTTGGGGCCCGCAATGCGCAATCAGGCGTTGTCTTCCTCGCCTTCGAATTCGGCATTGGGGTCGAAGAAATTTTCCGGCCGCGCATTGTCGTTGATGTCTTCGCCATAGATGGCTTCGGCGGTGGTCAGCGTCTCGCCCTTGGCCTGGCGCTCGGCTTCGTCGGCCGTGCGGGCGATGTTGAGTGTGACGGTGACTTCGACTTCCGGATGCAGCGCGATCGCCACATTGGTAAGGCCGATGGTCTTGATCGGCTGGTTGAGCAGGATCTGGTTGCGGTTGACCGAAAAACCTTCCGCCGTCAGCAACTCGGCGATGTCGCGGGTCGAAACCGAACCGTAGAGCTGGCCGGTTTCGCCGGCCGAACGCACGGCGATGAAGCTCTTGCCGTCGAGCTTCTCGGCAACCTGCGTGGCTTCCGACTTGCGCTCGAGATTGCGGGCTTCGAGTTGGGCACGCTGTCCCTCGAATTTCTTCTTGTTGGTTTCGTTGGCGCGCAGCGCCTTGCCATGCGGTAACAGGAAATTACGGGCAAACCCGTCCTTGACCTTGACGGTATCGCCCATCTGGCCGAGGCGGGAAACGCGTTCGAGGAGAATGACTTCCATGGTTTTGTTCCTTCAGGTTGGGCGCGGACGCCGAATTCATCGGAGCAGGTCAGGAAGCTTGAGCGCCTTGGCGCTGGTGTCGCTGTCCTGCCTGTCGGCAGTTAGGATTTCTTTCGAAATCCAACTCGGGATTTGATGTTCGACCCGGTCATGCCCGTCATGGCCGGTGAAAAAGCGGGCGGCGAACCGCCCGCTTCGAAAGTCAGACCATGATCCCGAAAAGTGGAAACCGGTTTTCGGACAAGATCATGGTCAGCCAAAAGGCCTTAGCGAACCACGTAGGGCAGCAGGCCGAGGAAGCGTGCCCGCTTGATCGCCTTGGCGAGTTCGCGCTGCTTCTTCTGGCTGACGGCGGTGATGCGCGACGGAACGATCTTGCCGCGCTCGGAAATGTAGCGCTGCAGAAGACGCACGTCCTTGTAGTCGATCTTGGGCGCGTTGGCGCCGGAGAACGGGCAGGTCTTGCGGCGGCGGTGGAACGGGCGCCGGGTCGGGATCTGATTGATGTCGACCATTATTCTGCACCCCCTTCAATGCTGCGTGGCGGACGGTCGCCACGGTCGCGGTCGCCGAAGCTGCGCGGCGGACGATCGCCACGGTCGCCGCGATCGCGGTCGCCGAACGAGCGCGGGCCGCGGTCGCGGTCGCCGAAGCCGCCGCGCTCCGAGCGCTCTTCGCGCTTCTGCATCATCGCCGACGGGCCTTCCTCATGCGCATCGACCTTGATGGTGAGAAAACGCAGCACGTCCTCGGACAGGCCCATCTGGCGCTCCATCTCGTTGAGCGCAGCCGGCGGGCAGGTGATGTCCATCAGCGTGTAATAGGCCTTCCGGTTCTTGTTGACCCGGTAGGTGAGGGACTTCAGTCCCCAGTTCTCGACCCGGCCGACGGACCCGCCATTCGCTGATATGACGCCCTTGTACTGTTCGACAAGCGCATCGACCTGCTGCTGCGAGAGGTCCTGCCGGGCAAGAAACACATGTTCGTAGAGAGCCATATAGTTCTTTGCCTTTCTTCGTTTCTCTCCCGGTTCCCGGCGGCAAAAGCCTCTGCAACTTCTCTGACCCGCTGTCCCGAAGGGGCGGGGAAGAAAGGAGCATCACGAGACGGTCGAGAGCGGAGACACGGGAGGCGGAAGCGCTTCTGGCTTCACACAAAGATTTTCGAAAAAACCTCCGGCCCTCCGTTCAGCCCCCAGCAAGGACCGGCAGATTGCGGGCGTCTATACAGCAATCCGGCCGGAAGGCAAGGGCAGGCGGAAAATCGGCCAGGAATCGGGTGAAGGCATCATTGCGCGATGAGGCTTGCCAGGAAGTCATCGTCCCATGCCGCGATTTTTCGCCTTGAGCACAGCGAATCTTTGCTGGTCGGCAGTCGCAGAAGGTTGGTCGCGATGTGCTTGATGGTGGTGAAATTGGCCGGGGCATTTCTGACGCGGCATTCATCGTCGCGGAAAACTGATTCAGCTCAGCAGCGCTTTGTCACTAACTTCTTCACCCGATTGCCCTGGAAAATCGGCCGTTGCACGGACGATATGTCGCTCAGCTTGTATGCGGGCCGAGCTTGTCCACCGTTTCGGGGAAGAAGTCGGGCGCCGCGCGGCGCTTGCCGAACATCATGTCGTACTGCAGCAGGCGGAAACTGTCGATGGCCGGGTCGACGTTCTTCTGCCGTGCCCAGTCGGGGACGGCCTCGCCCGTCGGCGTCAGCAACAAATTGCGGTCGACGACGCGGTAGCGCTCTCGCATCTGGCCAAGGAAGCCGGTGTAGTAGGGATGGCTGATCCCGGCGGTCGTCAGGATATGGTAGGGCAGGAAGGCTGGGCTCACCGCGCCCATGTCCTCGGCCGGCCCGGTGCGGTTCGACCAGATGACCAGCGGCGTCTGGTGATGCTGCAGCATCTGGTCGGCCGGCTCCTTGCGCGGCGCGACATTGTCCTTCATGAAGCCGGTCTCGACATAGACCGGGCCAAGCGGCGGCAGATGGTCGCCAAAGAAGGCGATGACCGTCGGCCGCTCGCGTTTCTTGGCCCATTCGATGAGGCGCTCAAGGCCGCGGTCCGCGTCCGAAGAGCCTTCCGTGTAGCTCAACAGCGATTCACGCGCCCACTGGCTGATCGGCGCCTGCACCTTGTGGGTCGGATTGTAGTAGCGGTGCGGCTCGTAGGGCCCGTGGTTCTGCAGGCTGACGGCGAAGAAGAAGACAGGGTCGGCGCTGGCGTCGGCTTCGCGAATGATCTCGTCGGTCATCGACGCGTCCGATGCCAGCGGCCCGCGCTTTTGCATCGGCGGCAAGGTCTCTTCCGATTTGAAGTCGTTGAAGCCGAAATCGGCGTAGACCGCGCCGCGGTTCCAGAACCAGTTGGTGCCCGGATGGATGGCGCGTGCCCGGTAGCCTTCGCTTTTCAGGAAGGTCGCCAGCGAGGGCGTCGGCCTGCGCACATATTGCTGGTAGGGAATGCTGCCTGCCGGCAGGAAGGCGTTGGAAAAGCCGGTCAGCGCCTCGAACTCGATGTTGGCGGTCATGCCGCCGAATTCCGGCGAGAACATATAGCCCGAGCGCAACGCTCGTACATTGGGGATCGGGTCGGGCGTGATGGTGACGCCCGGCAATTTGGTCGGATCCCAGAAGGATTCGCTCATGACGACGATGATGTCCGGCTTCTCTGCCGGCATCGTGGCCGTCACACCGGGCCTGTCGATCGCCGCCATCGCCTTGTCGGAATAACCTGCCGGCGCCGAGACATGCGCCATCGGCACATTGAGCGCGAAGGCAAGCGCGAAGCCGTTGGAAGCGTAATTCTCCTTCTGGTCCCACATGATCGGGATGATCTGCAGCCGGTCGCGGGTCCACGAGAAGGTGGCATAATCCATGATCGAGACGAAGAAGGCGAGCAGCGGCACCGTCAGCGCCAACCGGGCGAGACGGCCCTTGTGGCTGAGTGCCGGCACCCGCCGGCGCCATAGCCGCCAGCCATAGACGAGCAGCGACAGGCCGCCGATGATGCCGACCGCCATGGCGATGGCGGTTCCCGGACGATCGCGCACCAGAAGCGGCATCAGCGCCACGATCTGGCGGGAATAGAGGAAATCGGTCGGATAGAGCGGGTCGCCGAGAT